>QAKS01000049.1 GCA_003343685.1 Clostridiales bacterium
CCGGTCGCTTCCCGATATGATTCTTCCAATCCGTATACTTCTTCTTCCCACAGTTCGTCGGTAGGTGAAGTCATATCCTTGTGCAGGAGCGTATGGTTGCAGACGAGATGTCCTTCGTTCGCCATGCGGCAGACGATATCCGGTGCGGAGGATACATAATGTCCCGTGACAAAAAAGGCGGCCTTGACACCGTGTTCCTTCAGTGCGTCCAGAATCGTTTCCGTATAGCCGTTTTCATATCCCATATCGAACGTGATATAGAGCTTGTTAGAGTCCGGATCGCCCATATAAATGGTATTGTAATTGTCAATAAACGGTGCGTCGTCGGCTACGACAGGCTGTGAATGATCTTTTGTCGGCTTATAGTACCAGTTGTGCGATACGGTGGGGCTGCCGGCGCTGGCGGAAACAGACCCGCCTCCGGCTGCCGAGGTGGTAATGGTAATCAGGATGATGGCAAGGACAAACAGCGAGGCAATACAGCCTCCGATGATCATGTTGTTTTTCACGGTATTTTCCTCCGGAAATAGTGAGGCGTTTTAAGGCCCCGTGTATTATAAATATGCCGCAGGACGCTTTGCCATGCAGAAAAGCTGCCGCAAAAACGCAGCAGCTCCCCCGAACATAACTCATTTTGTTTCCTTATTTGCCCGAATGCGCACGCTCGACCTGCTCGATCATTTTCTTGACCATGTAGCCACCTACATATCCGGCCTCGCGGGACGTCAGGTCGCCGTTGTAACCCTGCTTCAGGTTGACACCGATTTCGCTGGCGACTTCCTGCTTCAGACGGTTCATTTTATCTTTCGCATAAGCTGTATCGTTAGTATTCATCTTGCTTTCTCCTTTCCTGAAAAATTATTCTGCACTCACGTTATCTCATGTTCTTTGCCTGCTCGATCATCTTCTTGACCATATATCCGCCTACTGTGCCGTTCTCTTTTGCGGTCAGGTCACCGTTGTAACCCTGCTTCAGGTTGATTCCCTGTTCGTTTGCGACCTCAAACTTCATCTGGTTCAGATAGTCTTTAGCTTCTGGTACGTTAGACATTTTTTTCACCTCCGTTTTTATTTTAGTCTGACAGCTGTTCTTTACAAATACGCCCTTACGCGTTTTTGTCGCTTTTTGTCTGTCACTTATAGATTGCCCGCAAAAAACGATGTTTACACCGTTATTTTTTTACAAAATTTGAAATGTGCGCTAATTTGTTTTTTATGTCGTTTTATGTCGTATGTGCGAATTATGTCGTTAATATTATTAAATTATAATATGATATTATAAAAAGGTTAACTATACTGTATTTTGAGTAGTAAAAATAAAAAAAGCACAAGATGTTGTGTAAAAGAGGAGAGTTATGAATGACAGCATGATCAAGGTAGCGGTAGCTGACGACAATCCGGGCATGAGGCAGTATGTTGCAGAGGCGGTAAATGAGAGCAGAGACATGAAAATGGTGGGAGAGGCCACAGACGGAGAAGCGCTGCTGGAGCTGGTAAAAGTGGCTAGACCGGATATTGTACTGGCCGATTTAATTATGCCGCATTATGACGGATACATGTTTATCGAAAAGATCAGAAATATGGTGGATATGGTTCCGCCCGATATCATGATTATTTCCGCCGTCAGCAGCGAGATAATCGTCAACAGGGCGCTGGCAATGGGCGCAAAATACTATTTGATCAAGCCGTTTGAAAAGGAAGTGCTCCGAAAAAGAATTTATGACGTACTCGATATGGGAGGAATCCGGATGGATACCGGAAAATCCCAAGACGACCATATGAGAGCTGTGGAAAGAATTACCAATATACTGCTGTCTATAGGAATTTCTGCAGGCATACAGGGATACAGAACCCTGAAGGATGCGGTGATGCTGTCTTTGGAAAATCCGGCAATGTCAAAAAATCTCACAAAGAATCTGTATCCTACCATAGCGGAAATGCATCATACAACTCCCAAAAATGTAGAAAGGTCAATTAGGCATGCCATAGATACCTCATGGCAGCAGGGAAAGCTGTCCAGACTCAATGCAATTTTGAATATCGACGTATGCTCGGGAAATGAGAAGCTGACAAACAGAGAGCTGATTGCACTGCTGACTGAGCACCTTATGATCAAAAAATATTATTGACTCCGGTCGGAGCGGGGCATGATGCTGAAGATTGATTTTCATCATTTTACGGGATATACTGTATATTACAGAATATAAAAGGAGATACAGACTGTGAAATTCAAAATGATTCATGAGAATTATAATGTATTTGACTTGGAAGCCTCGCTCAGATTTTATGAAAAGGCGCTGGGACTTACGGAAGTGAGAAGAAAGGAAGCAGAAGATGGTTCTTTTAAGATTGTCTATATTGCAAATGAAGAATCGGATTTTCAGATGGAACTGACGTGGATCAGGGATAAAAAGGAGCCCTATAACTTGGGAGACTGCGAGTTTCATCTGGCATTTCGGACGGACGATTATGAGGCGTCACACGACCTGCACGAACAGATGGGGTGTATTTGCTATGAGAACCCGGATATGGGGATCTATTTTATCAAGGATCCGGACGGCTACTGGCTGGAGATCGTCCCGGCACGCTGAAAAGGCCGCAAAAATGAAAAGATACGGAGAAAATCCCGTCAACCGAAGTTGATGGGATTTTTTATGCGGCGGGAATTGTAAAGAGGATTTGATATTTTACATAGATTTGACATTCTTGTTGTTTTTATCAAACATTGCGGGATTATCATTGGCTCATAAAGATTTTTAAGAAAAGAGGAAAAGGTCAATGAAAAAGATAATTGCAACAGTGATGACACTTGCTATGGCCGCACTGATGTTTGTGGGATGTGCACAGCAGCCCGCGGCAAGTTCGGCTCCGGCAGAGACAAAAGCTCCCGAAACACAGGCGGCGACACAGGCGCCTGCGGAAACGCAGGCAGCCGGGACAGAAGCTCCCGCGGCAGGCATGGAGGGTGAGATTACGGTAATATCCCGTGAGGACGGGAGCGGCACGCGCGGCGCTTTCATTGAGCTGTTCGGAATTGAGGAAAAGGACGAGAGCGGCGAAAAGGTGGACAAGACGACTGACGACGCTGAGATTACCAACAGCACGTCCGTTATGATGACGTCTGTAGCCGGAAACCCGCAGGCAATCGGTTATATCTCTCTCGGCTCACTGAACGAGACAGTCAAGGCGCTGAAGGTAGACGGAGCAGAGGCGACGGTGGAGAACATCAAGTCCGGCGACTATAAGATCGCGCGTCCCTTCAACATCGCTACGAAAGACGGCGTCAGTGAAGCGGCTCAGGCGTTTATCGACTTTATCATGAGCGCCGACGGACAGAAGGTAATTGAGGACAACGGCTATATCTCTGTCGCAGAGAGCGCGGAAGCCTTCGCAGGAAGCGATGTATCCGGAAAGGTCGTTGTGGCCGGCTCCTCGTCTGTCACCCCCGTCATGGAGAAACTGAAGGAGGCATATGAGGCAGTTAACGCGAACGCTGAAATTGAAGTGCAGCAGAGCGACTCCACAACGGGCATGACGATGGCTACGGAAGGCACATGCGACATCGGCATGGCGTCGAGAGAGCTGAAGGACAGCGAGACCTCTGCGGGACTTAAGGCAACAGTAATCGCTATGGACGGCATTGCAGTAATTGTCAATAACGAGAATCCTGTGGAAGAGATCGCGAGCGACTCCGTTAAGGCAATCTACACGGGCAGCATGAAGGACTGGAGCGAAGTAAAATAACGCTTCCGGGCTGACAGGGAAAAGAGCGCCGGGAAACCAAAAGGATTTTCCCGGCGTATTTTCTGAAAAAACGGCAATACCTGATGATATCGCTGATAACGGGAAACACGGAAAGCGATCGGGAAAGAGGCCGGTCGCTTTTTAAAAATAAACGGAGAAATGAGATGAAGAACTTTAAAGAGGGCGCAGCGAGAGTTGTCTTTACAGCTGCGGCGCTCATATCCATTCTGGCTGTCGTCATCATATGTATTTTTGTATTCGCAAACGGCATACCGGGCGTGGCAAAAATAGGACTTTGGGACTTTTTATCCGGAACTGCATGGAAGCCGGGAAACGATATTTACGGCATACTGCCGATGATACTGGGGAGTATCTACGTAACTGCGGGAGCGCTGATTATCGGTGTACCTGCGGGATTGCTTACTGCAATTTACATGGCGAAATTTGCCAATAAAAAAATTGTAAAACTGTTGGTGCCTGCTACGGAGCTGCTGGCGGGCATTCCCTCGGTCGTATATGGTTTTTTCGGGCTGGTGGTCATCGTACCTATGATCAGAGAGACGTTTGGCGGCAGCGGCACAAGCCTGCTGGCGGCGTCGGTTCTGCTTGGAATTATGATATTGCCTACAATTATAACGGTAAGCAGGTCCGCGCTTCTGGCGGTGCCGAACAGCTATTATGAGGGTGCGCTGGCGCTGGGGGCGACCCATGAGAGAGCGGTATTCCGAATTGTACTTCCGGCGGCGAAATCAGGTGTGATGGCGGCGATTATTCTGGGCGTCGGTCGGGCCATCGGCGAGGCAATGGCGGTTATGATGGTGGCGGGCAATCGGGCGGTTATCCCCGACAGTCTTTTGAAGGGCGTCCGCACCTTGACGAGCAATATTGTTCTGGAAATGGGGTATGCGACGGATCTTCACAGAGAGGCGCTGATCGCCACAGCTATGGTGCTGTTCGTTTTCATCCTGATCATAAACGTGTTGTTCTCGATTTTGAAAGGGAGGAACAAGTCATGATAAAAAAGAAAAAACCTGCCTCGGCCATAGCGCGGATATGTGTTTACGCCGGAGCTGTATTTACTGCTGTTGTGCTGATAGGCATTGTGGGGTATATTCTGGTAAAGGGGATACCGAATCTGACGCCCGATCTGTTTGCATGGGAGTACAACAGCGAAAACGTCTCTCTTGTACCGGCGCTGATCAATACGATTTATATGACTGTGATCTCACTGGTGATCGCCGTTCCTCTCGGCGTTTTCGCAGCGGTTTATCTGGTGGAATATGCCAAACGGGGCAATAAGCTGGTGAAACTCGTCAGACTGACAGCCGAAACGCTGACCGGAATTCCCTCTATTATATATGGGCTGTTTGGATCGCTGTGCTTCTGTGTAGCTCTGAAAATGGGACTGTCGCTGCTTGCCGGTGCGCTGACGCTTTCGATTATGATTTTACCGGTCATTATGAGAACTACGGAGGAAGCGCTTCTGGCAGTGCCGGACAGCTATCGGGAGGGGAGCTTCGGCCTTGGAGCAGGCAGACTCAGAACCGTATTCCGGGTGGTGCTGCCCTCTGCGATGCCCGGGGTGCTGGGCGGAATTATTTTGGGCATAGGACGCATTGTGGGCGAGACGGCAGCGCTGATCTATACTGCGGGAACGGTAGCGGAGATAGCAGGAGGTCTGTTTGACTCCACGAGAACCCTTTCCGTACACATGTATGCCCTATCAAGCGAGGGTCTGTATATCAACCAGACATACGCTACTGCGGTAGTGCTGCTCATTATCGTGGTGTTAATCAACGGACTTTCCACCTGGCTGGCGAGAAAGATCGGAAAACATGGAGGAAACAATGGCTAAATTTGATATAGAAAACCTGCAGCTGCATTACGGCGATTTTCACGCCCTGAAGGATGTCAACCTCGCCATACCGGAGCGGCAGATTACAGCATTTATAGGACCGTCGGGCTGCGGAAAGAGCACGCTTTTGAAAAGCCTGAACAGGATGAATGATCTTGTAGAGGGATGCAGAATCACCGGAAATGTGTTTCTGGATGGGGAGGATATTTACGGCAGCATGGATACGACGGTACTCAGAAAACGAGTGGGCATGGTGTTCCAAAAGCCAAACCCGTTTCCCATGACCGTCTATGACAACGTGGCGTTCGGGCCGCGTACGCACGGTATACACTCCAAGGCAAAACTGGACGATATTGTGGAAAGATCTTTGACGGACGCCGCTATCTGGGACGAACTGAAGGACAGACTCAAGAAGGACGCACTGGGTCTTTCGGGAGGGCAGCAGCAGAGACTGTGTATCGCGCGGGCGTTGGCGGTGGAGCCGGAGGTGCTGCTGATGGATGAGCCTACAAGTGCGCTTGACCCCATTTCTACGTCGAAAATAGAAGATCTTGCCGTAGCGCTGAAAGAAAAGTATACTATAGTTATGGTGACGCATAACATGCAGCAGGCGGCGAGAATATCGGACAAGACTGCATTTTTTCTGCTGGGGGAGGTCATCGAGTTCGGAGAGACCGGAAAACTCTTCTCCATGCCGGAGGATAAACGCACAGAGGACTATATTACCGGGAGGTTTGGATAATGAGAAGCCGTTTGGACGAACAACTGAGCATGCTGGATGCGGAGCTGCTGGAGATGGGCGCGCTGATAGAACACGCCATCACCAACGCGTGCGAAGCCTTGGAAGGGGCTGATGTAGGTGCGGCAAATAAAGCGATAGATATAGACATGAAGGTGGATCAGAAGGAAAGGGAAATTGAGTCCCTTTGCCTGAAAATGCTGCTGCGTCAGCAGCCGGTAGCGAGAGACTTAAGGCTGATCTCCTCTGCGTTGAAAATGATCACCGATATGGAGCGCATCGGTGATCAGGCTGCCGATATTTCGGAGATTGTTATCTATCTGGCGGAAAAGCCGAAAATCAAGACGACGGAGCATTTGCCGAAGATGGCTGACGTCGCCATAAGGATGGTATCGGGCAGCATAGACGCCTATGTAAAAAAGGATCCGGTGTTTATTAAGGAAGTGATAGACATGGATGATCAGATTGATAAGCTGTTCGATGTGATCAAGGGTGAGCTGATCGGACTGATCAGGAGTGATGCAAAAAGCGCGGAACAGGCCATGGATCTTCTTATGATTGCAAAATATTTTGAACGAATCGGAGACCATGCCCAAAATATAGCTGAGTGGGTGGAGTATTCCCTCACCGGTAAGCATAAAGGAGAATATATTTGATCTACTATGTTGAGGATGACGAGAATATCAGAGAACTCGTGGTCTACACACTGAATCAGACGGGTATGGCGGCCGTGGGGTTTTCCGACGCCAAGGAGTTTAAAAAGGCGCTTGTTGGTGCGGTTCCTGAGTTGATCCTGCTGGATATCATGCTGCCCGGGGAGGACGGGCTGTCTATTTTGCGTCACCTGAAGGACGACGCGAGGACGGCGTACATTCCCGTGATCATGGTGACGGCGAAGGATACGGAATATGACAAAGTGACGGGACTGGATGGCGGCGCTGACGATTATATCTCCAAGCCCTTCGGCATGATGGAGCTTGTGGCGCGGGTCAAGGCTTTGCTTCGGCGGACAGCTCCCCAAAAGGATGATATTTTGACGGAGGAGGGGCTCGCAGTCGACACGAGAAGACATGTGGTCACCGTGGACGGCAGGGAGGTACAGCTGACGCTGAAGGAATTTGAGGTTCTGGCATTTCTGATGGGCAACAGAGGCACGGCGTTTTCCCGGGAAACGCTGCTGTCAAAAATCTGGGATTATGGATATGACGGCGGTACCAGAACGGTAGATGTACATATACAGACGCTGCGCGCAAAGCTGGGAAGCTGCGGCAGCATGATTAAAACGGTGCGAGGCGTAGGCTACCGCTTCGACGGCTGACAAGGCGGCGGCTGCGCATGCGTTTTGGAGGATAATGATGACAGGCAGAATAATGAAAAGCATATTTGCTACGGCGCTGATCGCCGTGGTATTGACTGCTGCAATGATACTCTGGGCGCTTTACGGCAATATGGAGAGCACAACAGTGGCGGGACTGAAAACGGAGGCGAATTATCTCTCCTTTGCCTTGGCAAAAGAGGAGGACGACGCAGCGTATTTTGACGGGTTTCAGGCTGAAAACAGAGTGACGCTGATTGCTCCCAACGGTACTGTGCTGTATGACAGCAAGGAAGAGGCGGCGTCTATGGAAAACCATAGCGGCAGAGAAGAGGTTCAGGAAGCGTTGGAAAAGGGTGTAGGGGAGAGTAAGCGATATTCCTCTACATTAGATGAGAACACGCTTTATTACGCGAAGCGTCTGGATGATGGAAATATACTGCGCGTGAGCGGCAGCCAGCGCAGTGTACTGGGGCTGCTGCTGGGGCTTATTACTGTATTTATAGAAATAGTGGTTGCGGTATTGATCATCTCCCTTGTGGGGGCGCGGCTGATGTCGAAGCGCATTGTGGCGCCGATCAACGAAATTGATTTGGAGCGCCCGCTGGAAAATGACGCCTATGCAGAGTTGTCGCCGCTGATGCTGAGGATGGAGAAGCAGAGGCGGGAGATTCGCGACAAAATGGAACAGTTGAAGGAACAGCGCGGCGAGTTTGCGGCGGTAACAGAGAATATGAGCGAGGGGCTGATGGTTCTGGACGGATCGGCGGCAGTGCTCTCCCTCAACGAAAGCGCGGCGAAGATTTTTGGGGCCAGCCCCAAGGAGGCGGTGGGGGGCAATGTGTTGGCGCTGGATCGAAGCGAGGAATTGCAGGAGACCGTGTCGGCGGCGCTCGGGGGAGAGGCGGCAAGCGCCTGCATGAGCAAAAACGGCAGGTATTACGAGCTGTTGGCAAACCCGGTTCGCAAGGAGGATGAGGTGATGGGCGCCATCCTGCTGGCAATGGATATTACGGAGAAGGCTATGGCGGAGAGAAACAGGCGCGAGTTTACGGCGAACGTGTCCCATGAGTTAAAAACGCCGCTTACCTCCATTTCGGGTTATGCGGAAATTATGAAAAACGGCGTCGCAAGAGAGGACGACATGAAGGAGTTTGCCTCCCGCATTTATGACGAGGCAAACCGGCTTATCCGCTTGGTAAACGATACGATCAAGCTTTCGCAGCTCGATGAAAAGGCGGCGCTTCCGGAGATGGAAACTGTCGATCTGATGACAGTTGCAAAGGATGTGGAGGCCAGCCTAGGCGAGCAGGCGGCAAAGCTGGGCATCACGTTGGAGGTCAATGGGGAAAATTGCATGGTGAAGGGAATTCACAGGCTGGTAAGCGACATGATCTACAACTTCTGCGAGAATGCAGTAAAGTACAATAAGGCAGGCGGCTCCGTATCCGTAACGGTATCGGGCGGCGATATGCCC
Organism: Clostridiales bacterium; assembly: GCA_003343685.1. Taxonomy (GTDB): domain Bacteria; phylum Bacillota; class Clostridia; order Christensenellales; family Christensenellaceae; genus QAKS01. The sequence continues at coordinate 9,131 of QAKS01000049.1, forward strand.
TCCGTAACGATTGCGGACACGGGAATCGGTATTCCGAAAGAAGAGCAGGAGAGAGTCTTTGAGCGGTTTTACCGTGTAGACAAGAGCCATTCCAAAGAGACCGGCGGAACGGGATTGGGGTTATCCATTGCAAAGCACGCTGCCGACGTGACAGGCGCGGAGATATCGATGGAGAGCGAGCCGGGACGCGGTACGACCGTGATGATTACCTTCCAAAAGGCGTGACACGGCAATCGGAAAAATACGACGGATAAGTGCGGAAAGAGCGCTCGTCCGCCGTATTTTTTGTCGTTTTTTGCGGATGCGGAGAGGTGAACGCCGGCAGACGGCTGTTGCCGGGAAGAATATTTTTTGCTATTCTTAGGGAAAATGAAAAGCGGAGGAGCGGGGAGATGAGAAAAGGACTGGTGCTGGAGGGCGGCGGTATGAGAGGGATGTATACAGCCGGCGTTTTGGACGTGATGATGGAGCGGTCGGTAGAGGTGGACGGAATTGTCGGAGTGTCGGCCGGAGCTGTGTTCGGCTGCAATTACAAGTCGGGTCAGATCGGGCGCGTTATTCGCTATAATACGACGTATTGCAGGGATCCCCGCTATGTCAGTCTGCGATCCCTTATCAAAACGGGCGATCTGTATGGGGAACAGTTCTGTTATCATGACATTCCGGAAGAGCTGGATCCGTTCGATGCGGAGGCATTTGAGCGAAACCCCGTCGAGTTTTATGTAACTTGTACGGATGTTTTGACGGGAAAGCCGATATATCGCCGCTGCACAAAGGGAGACGGCGCCGATCTTCAATGGATGAGGGCTTCTGCATCCATGCCGCTTGTCTCCCGAATCGTAACGGCGGACGGGTATAAGCTGCTTGACGGGGGGATTTCGGATTCCATTCCCATCGAATGGATGAGAGAGAAGGGATACCGAAAAAATATTGTCGTTTTGACCAGACCGGAGGGCTACAGAAAAAG
>QAKS01000025.1 GCA_003343685.1 Clostridiales bacterium
CCAAGATATCATTTTATGTATGTTTTTTACAATATAATGTTATTCTTTTTCTAAAAAGTATTGAAAAGCTCGTAAAAAAGTTGTATTCTTAAAAAAAATGCTGTTGGAGGAAATTATGCTTGTACTGATTGACAATGCAGATGTAAAGGAAATTGAAGCGCTTTACGGCGACTACCCCTATGACGGAGTCACCACAAACCCGACTATACTGAAAGCCGCCGGAGAAAATCCCGTCAGGCTGCTGAAAAAAATACACGATATGATCCCCGTAGGCAGTCAGCTCCATGCCCAGCTTGTATCCGCCACCACCGACAAAATGATAGAGGAAGCCCATTTTCTGGTAGACTACATCGGAGAGGATATGTTCATCAAAGTTCCCGTGACAGCGGCGGGCATGCGCGCCATTCCGCGCCTCGCAAAAGAGGGAATCAACATTACGGCTACAGCTATTTATACTTCGATGCAGGCGTTTATGGCTGCAAAAGCAGGCGCTCGCTATACCGCGCCCTATGTCAACCGAATCGACAACATGGGCTTTGACGGGCTTCAGGTCGCCAAGGATATCCACGACATGTTCCGGATTCACAACCTGAACGCAGACGTGCTGGCAGCCAGCTTTAAAAACACACAGCAGGTTTTATCTCTGTGCAAATACGGCATCGGCTCCGTCACCGCTGCTCCCGACGTGCTGCGTGCCCTCATTCGGCACGACGCGACGCTCACCGCCGAGGAAAATTTTACGCAGGATTTCTATGATCTGATCAACGAGGTGGAGGGTACGCATCTGTAAAACGATGCTGCAAACAACAGAGCGCCTCCGAAGCATACGCTTCGGAGGCGCTCTTTATCTGCCATGCGCTCCCGGTTCAGACAACTTTGACGCCCAGCAGCCGGGCAAGCGCTATGGCCTGCCCCACATTGACCTGCGCACCCGCCAGTTCCTTTTTGCTGTCGGATATGACAATGCCGTCTATCGTACAGCCGGACAGATCTATTCCCTTCAGCATCGTTCCCATCAGCTCCGCCTTCGTCATATCTACATTGTAAAATTCTGTTCTCTTCAAAATCATTTCGTTCAGGCAGGCCTCTGTGAAAGCGGTATCGGAAATCCGGCAATCCTCCCAGCGCGTCCGCCAGCACACCGCATACTGAAACTGGCTGCCTTGGATGTTCGTATCCACAATACGGCTGTCTCCCATGTCACAGCCGGACGCATTGCAGCTGTCCAACGTGCAGCCATTCCAATAGCCGCCCGAAAAGTCACAGCCCACCAGAAGGCATTTCCGAAAAATCGCTTTTCTCATGTCACAGCCGGAAAAATCGCAGTCCTCAAAAGTACAGCTTTCAAATACCACACCCCGAAATGCGGTTTTCGCGGCATTCACTCTTACCAGCCTCTCTTTTTGGAACAATACGTTTTCCACCGGGTCGTCCGTTTCATACGCGATCAACAGCTCGTCCCGCAAATTTCCCCGCTCCTTCATCGGGCAAAAAACTCCATCCACAGCGCCATTGACGCGTCGCTCGGCATACGCCAGTCGGCCCGGGGCGACAGGCAGACCGAACCCACCTTCACGCCATCCGGGAGGCAGTTTCGCTTAAACTGCTGCGTAAAAAACCTGCGGTAAAATGTTTTCATCGTCTCCAGAATTTCCCCCTCTTCAACTGACTGAAATGCTTTTTTTGCAAGAGCAAAAATTTTCTTCGGCCCGAAGCCATAACGCAGAGTATAGTACAGCGTAAAATCATGAAGATCGTATTTCCCGATGACGCTCTCGGTCTTCTGTACAATCTTACCGGACTTGTCCGGCGGGATAAGCTCCGGACTGATCGGCGTCTCCAGCACAGCGTCCAAAATATTTTTTACTTTTGGATGTGATTCGGCATAAGCCGCAATCACATATCTGACCAGCGTCTTCGGAATGCCTGCGTTAACAGCATACATGCTCATATGATCGCCGTTATAGGTGCACCATCCCAAAGCCAGCTCCGACAGATCTCCGGTCCCGACGACCAGCGCTCCCTCCTGATTGGCCACATCCATCAGAATCTGCGTCCGCTCGCGGGCCTGTGCATTTTCATAAGTTACATCCGCCGTCTCCCCGTCGTGGCCGATCGCCGCCAAATGTTGAATACACGCGTCTCCTATCGGAATCGTGCGGGCGTTTATCCCCATTGCCTTCATCAACGCGTCTGCGTTTCCATGCGTCATAGTCGTGGTTCCAAAGCCCGGCATCGTTATGCAGATGATATTTTTCGGTGATACGTTCCGAAGCTGTACCGCCTCTGACGCGGCAAGGAGGGCCAACGTGCTGTCCAGCCCACCCGAGATGCCTATCACCAGACGATTGGTGCCGCTCTTTTTCATCCGTTGGGACAGCCCCAGCGCCTGAAGCTTCAGAATTTCGCGGCAGCGCTCCTGCTTCTCCGTTTCGTCTCCGGGGATAAACGGATAGGGCTCTATGCTGTCCGGCAGCAGTCCTGCCGGTTCCCCGTCGTCAAAAGCGATTTTCCTGTATTCCTGCCGGAAGCCATGCATATAGGTGCGCATCCTTATGCGCTCGTTCTCAATCCGCTCCAGATCAATCAGACCCTCCGTCACCCTCTCGTCATACCGCGACTCCGCCAGCAGCCGTCCGTTGTCGTATATCATAGCGTGCCCGGAAAAAACAGTGTCGGACGTGCTCTCATCCGGCCCTGCCGAAGCATAAACATACCCCGAAATACATTTGGCAGACTGGGTCGCCGTGATCTGCCTTCGATATTCCGCCTTGGTCACTGTGTCGTTGCTGGCAGACAGGTTGACGATTACGTTGGCTCCCGCCCGTGCATGCCGCGCTCCCGGCGTCGCGCTCATCCACAGATCCTCGCACAACTCCGCCGCGACGCAAAGCCTGCTTTTTGTCCCGCAGAAAAGCAAATCCGTCCCGATGGGCACCATCTCTCCGCCCACCCTTGTCTCCTTCGCCGTCAGACAATCGGCAGAGGAAAACCATCTTGCCTCATAAAATTCACCGTAATTCGGGATAAATGTTTTGGGAACCGCTCCCAATATTCTCCCGTTCGCTATGAATACAGCGCAGTTGTACATGGCATTGTCCGCTCGCAGCGGAGCACCCACGGCAATCAGCCTGCCCTTCTCTGCCGCCGAAGCTTCCGCCAGCGCTGCCAGCGCCCGTTCCGCCGCACCGATCAGTTCGCCGGACAAAAACAAGTCGCCGCACGTATACCCCGTTACTGAAAGCTCCGGAAATACCACAATCCGTGCGTCTGTCGCTCGAACTGCCGACAGAATTGCCTCCGTATTCCATACCGGATCCCCGATTCTCACACCTGTGACAGCCGCTGCCACCTTTACATACCCATAGTCCTCCGTCATCTATCCTCCTTCTACTCATCTATGAAAAATTATATCACGGAACCTCCGCAAAAGAAACGGCATGCCGATTTTTGTCATATTATTCACGAAATCTTAGTGTTTTATGCCGTACGATTGTGGTATCATATCAATATAGGAGGATTCCCCATATGCTGTTTGACTATATTAATATTGTAGCGTTTATCCTTTTTCTCGCGGGTATCGTTCTTTTGGCTGTAGAAATCGCTATCCCGGGTGTGGGTATTCCCGGCGTTCTGTCCTTTTTATGCTTTATCATCGGCATTATCTTTCAGGCGCGGAGTTGGGCAGAGGGGCTTATCATGTTCGCCGTGCTTGCGGCGGTATTCGGCGTCCTTCTCTTTTTGTTCATCCGCATGTCAAAAAAGAAAAAATCCGGCATTGTTTTAAAGGATACCGTCGGCGACGATACGCCGGATTACTCCTCTCTTATGGGCAGGCCGGGTGTATCCGCTTCTTACCTGCACCCCTACGGCGAGGCAATCATAGACGGCGAGCACTACGACGTGACTTCTTTATACGACTATATCGAAAAAGGCACGCCCATCGTGGTAAGCGCCGTAGAAAATCAAAAAATAATTGTAAAAAGACAGCAGCAATAGGCCACCCTATATAACAGAAACAACAGGAGGTAAATATGGAGCAATTTATCTGGATACCCATCGTCATCGTCCTTGCCATCATCTTTTTGGTGGTGTTTTTCAGCTTTGTACCGCTGCGGCTTTGGATCTCCGCCAAGGCAGCCGGCGTCAAGGTCCGCATCATCGCTCTTGTCGGCATGCGTCTTAGAAAGGTGACTCCTTCCAAGATCATCATTCCGCTCATTAAGGCCATCAAAGCAGGGCTCGACACGGATACGGATAAGCTGGAAGCGCACTATCTGGCAGGAGGCAATGTAGACCGGGTGATCAACGCGCTGATCGCCGCAAAAAAGGCGGGTATTCCCCTCTCCTTTGAAAAGGCTACCGGCATAGACCTGGCCGGCCGGGACGTTCTTGAGGCCGTGAAGCTGTCCGTCAATCCCAAAATTATTGAAACCCCCGTCATCGCAGCAATTGCAAAGGACGGCATTGAGCTTCGCGCCAAGGCGCGCGTCACCGTCCGCACCAATATCGACAGATTGGTAGGCGGCGCAGGCGAAGAGACCATTATTGCCCGCGTCGGCGAAGGTGTCGTCACAACGGTCGGCTCTGCCGCCACCCACAAGGCCGTTCTGGAAAACCCGGACTCTATATCGAAAACCGTTCTGGGCAAAGGACTGGACGCAGGCACAGCCTTTGAAATCCTCTCCATCGACATCGCCGATGTGGATGTGGGCAGGAACGTCGGCGCACAGCTCCAGATCGACCAGGCCGAGGCCGACAAGCGCATCGCACAAGCCAAGGCGGAGGAACGCCGTGCAATGGCAGTCGCCAAAGAGCAGGAAATGCTTGCCGCGACTCAGGAAATGCGCGCAAAGGTTGTCGAGGCGGAAGTACTCGTCCCCACCGCTCTTGCAGAAGCCTTGAAATCCGGAAATATGGGCGCTATGGATTATTACAATATGAAGAATCTGATAGCAGACACCGATATGCGCAATTCCATATCGGGCAGTTCGGGAAGCCCGGAAAGTAAAAAATAATGGAGGAACTTTTTGCTCTGATTCCCATCGGCCTGATTATCTGGGCCATTGTTTCCGCCGCCAAGGCCGGAAAAAAGGCAGCCGGACATCCGTACGCTCCGCAGAACACTGCCCCCCATGCACCGCCGCAGCCGCAGAGCACAGAGGCAGATATTCCCGCTTATATGCGTAAGACTGTCGGGCCGTCCGACGTTCGTTCGATACAGCAGGGCAGCGCTGATGTCCTGCCGCATCGCGCGGCGCCTCCGGCTGCGCCCAGACAGGAGCCGCGGATTACCGGCACCACTGTGTTCACAGACAATTTTTCCGGCACACAAACTCCCTTAAAAACGACCGAACACATACAGTTCGACGACTGTTCCATGCTGCAAACCACAAGAGTCGTTTCCTCATGCCGCCATGACGCCCAAGCCACTCCGCCTGAGCTGTTTTCCGACCGCGGCGAATTGAAAAAAGCCGTCGTCTACAGCGAGATATTGGGCCGACGCAGAGGTCGGTAAAAAAGAGACTCCCCTCCTTCTCCCAAGGCTCATCATTTTGTATTCGGAAGTTGTCAGCCTTGAAATGTTTTTATCGCCCATATTTGAAACGGGACGTTATGTACATTTTGTATTGCAAAGGAATTTATACTCTACGCAAAAAACCAAACTTGTCAATCACAGCGCAGCAGACAGTTTACAATGCACGAAAATAAAAAATCATCGCAAGAGCATAAAGAAAACGACCGCTATTATATAGAGAATCAGTTCGATAGAACGGCGGACACATGAGCCAATCCGATAAAGAGATTACAGGCCGGCTCAAAATCAGGTATTAAGGCGATGCAGAATCATTTGAGCTGATAAAGCGTGCGAAGGAATGATATTGAGTATATCGAGCGGAAGGAGACGATGAACTGCTATGCAGGACAGCCGGCAACAGGGCATACGCCGGGGCTTGAAGCATTTCTGCTCTGCTGGTACTGAAAATGCGTCGATTGAGCCGTTTGCATTTTATTTTCAAATACAATGCAAATTTCACCGTACAGTACAATGAATGATTATATATTTTTGCGCCTGTATAGATAAAATAGGGAGTTTTTGTTTAAATTTTGGCATAAATCTTGTGTTTTGCGCCTTTTTGTGCTATACTTACTCTAATTATAAAGAGGAAATGCAGAATACCTTTCCGTTTGAAATTTATTTCTGTGGTATTTGGGGCCGTATATCTGTGTTCGGTCGTGTTTGTATTTTCTCCGATAAAAAACAGCTTTCAAGGACAAGGCGGTGCAATTTTGGCGCCGGCCCTCCACGGCGGACCTCCATCCTCCCCCGTGGACCCATTTCCTATTTATGCGGTGCAGACAGTCTGCGCCGCGCTTTCTTTGCGGCATTATTTTTTTCTTCTCATATTCTTTGCCGCCGGACCGCACCGATATATGCCGCCTGCCGCAGCAAATTTCCGAACAGCCCTGTTTACGCAGTCCCCCATTCGTGATATAATTCATCTATTATGGAAAATAAGAGTGAATTGTACGGAAAAAGAAAAGGGGGATTTGTGAGCAAGGCCTTGGCAGCGCTGCTTCTCATCGTCTTTCTCTCTGTTTCTTTTACTGTCTCCGACTATTTTATTCTCGCATTTGTGGATCCCGATATTGACGTTAACCTTTTCGTCGTAATCCCTTGGTTCTGCCTGATTTCACTCGTCACAGCCAGCTTTCTCAACTGCTTTAACTTCGGCGGGCGGCGCTATCATGACATGCTCTATTCGGCATATGCCACTGCGCTGCTGTCATCCATGATTCTGCTTGCTCTGCCCTATGTAGCAATCGGCGCTCAGGTCAGCAAGAAAGTCGTTCTGCTGAACTTTGTGCTTTTGATCATCCTCCTGCCCATATGGCTTTCCATTGCCAGAAGAATCTATTTCAGACTGCGCCCTCCCCTTGCCACGGTGCTCATCACAGACGACAGTGAAGAGCACTGGATTGCCGATGTGATTACACGCTACAGCGCAAAATACGACATTAAAAGAATTATCTCCCCGGACGATCCCGACTTGGAGGAGGCCATCAACGCCTCTGCCGCCGTCGCCATAGGCCGTCTGGGAACGATAGACAAGGAGGCTCTGCTGGCATTGTGCGCCTCCCTCGGGAAGAAACTGCTGATCCGCCCTGAGTATACCGATATTTTGATGGGCACCTCCCATGTGGAGCAATTTGACGATTTGATGATGATATCGGTCAATATGTTTTCCCTCTCCAGCGGACAGCGCCTTGCAAAGCGCATTCTGGACTTGACATTCGGCATTGTCGCTCTCGTCCCCGCTCTGCCGATCACGCTCGTCTGCGCATTGATTATTCTGTTGTCCGACGGCCATAATCCCTTTTATACACAAACCCGTCTGACTGCGGGCGGGCGTCCTTATAAGCTGTACAAGCTCCGCACCATGAAGCCGGACGCCGAAGCTGAACTCGGCCCCGTGCTGGCGGAAAAGGACGATCCGCGCATTACTCGTGTAGGTCGCTTTCTCCGTTCCTGCCGTCTCGACGAAATTCCGCAGGTATTTAACATTCTGAAGGGAGACATGTCTGTGGTAGGCCCCCGGCCCGAAAGGCCGTATTTTTACGACCAATACGACCAAAGCCTTCCCGAGTTCCGCCTTCGTCTTTCCGTCAAGGCCGGTCTCACCGGCATGGCGCAGGTACAGGGGCGCTATTCCTCCGATCCTTATGAAAAGCTGATGCTTGACCTCATGTACATCAAAAGCTATTCCGTCATGCTGGATATCAAGCTGATTATCGAAACGCTTCATGTCCTGTTTGTCCGGGAGTCCAGCGAGGGCTTCGACAGCAGCGATTCCAGCCGTCGGGAAAAATAGCATATCGTTTTTGACTTTTTATTTTATGCCGCTGAAAATACCCTTTTCAATCCCACCTTCACGCCCCGGTAAATAACGTTTTTTCGGTATGTTCGTTATGGAAACGTTTCTCTTGACAACTCTTCTTTTCCCACATATGATTATAGATGTCTATTAAAAGGAGGGCTTTTATGGAAGCAATATTTCAAAATTTCGGCAACCTGCAATGGCAGCAGGTCGTCATGTGGATTATCGGCGGCATTCTGATATTCCTCGCGATCAAAAAAGATATGGAGCCGACGCTGCTCCTGCCTATGGGATTTGGTGCCATTCTCGTCAATCTGCCGATGTCCGGTGCAGTAACGCAGATGGTTGACGGCGCGGCTGAGGTCGGCGTCATCGACATTTTGTTCGACTCCGGCATTGCCAACGAACTGTTCCCGCTGCTGTTGTTTATTGGCATCGGCGCTATGATAGATTTCGGTCCGCTGCTTTCCAATCCAAAGCTGATGCTGTTTGGCGCGGCCGCCCAGTTCGGCATTTTCTTCACGCTCTCCATGGCCTCTCTGTTTGGCTTTGAGCTAAAGGATGCGGCCTCTATTGCCATCATAGGCGCTGCGGACGGTCCTACGTCTATTTTCGTGGCAAACTTTCTTCACTCCAACTACATCGGGCCGATTCTCGTGGCGGCCTATTCCTATATGGCGCTGGTGCCGATCGTCCAGCCGCCCATCATACGCCTTCTCACAACGCAGAAGGAGCGCAAAATCCGCATGTCGTCAGACGCTACCGATGTCTCCCGTGCGACGCGCATTCTGTTCCCCATCATTGTTACAATTATTGTGGGCATTGTGGCGCCCCGCGCGGTGGCTCTCGTGGGCTTCCTGATGTTTGGTAATCTTCTGCGCGAATGCGGCGTTTTGAACGCCCTTTCCGAAACCGCTCAGAAGGTTCTGGCCAATCTGGTGACACTGCTCCTCGGCATCACGGTCGCCGCGAGAATGCAGGCGGACGCATTTTTAAACCCGCAGACGCTTCTGATTCTGCTGCTTGGCCTTGTTGCCTTTATTTTCGATACGGTCGGCGGCGTGCTGTTCGCGAAGCTGATTAACCTGTTCAGCAAAAAGAAGCTGAACCCCATGATCGGCGCTGCGGGCATATCGGCCTTCCCCATGTCGGCACGGGTTGTCCACAAAATGGGACTCAAAGAGGATAAGCAGAACTTCCTGCTGATGCACGCGGCAGGCGCCAACGTGTCCGGGCAGATCGCCTCGGTTATCGCAGGCGGCCTCATTCTGAATCTGATAGGATAGGGAGGTATCATAACTATGAATACAGCACAATTTCTTTCGACGCTGCCCATTATGGGTTACGGAATGCTGGGCATCTTTATCGTAACGGGAGTGATCATCCTCTCCATCGTCATTTTGAACCGGCTGACGCGCAAAAAGAAAAACAGCGCGGAGTAATCCCAATGAAAAACATTGTAATTCTCGACGGTTATACGGCCAACCCGGGAGACCTCTCCTGGGATGGCCTTAGCAATCTCGGCACTCTTACCGTATACGACCGTACGCCTGCCGGCGAAACCGTTTCGCGCATCGGCAGCGCCGAAATCGTTTTGACAAACAAGACGGTTATCGACCGCGGCGTCATGGAAGCCTGCCCTTCCCTCGCGTATATCGGCGTTTTGGCAACGGGCTATAACGTAGTGGATGTGCCTGCGGCAGCAGCACGGGGCATTACCGTTACCAACATTCCCGCCTACAGCACGCCTTCCGTGGCGCAGGCAACCATTGCGCTCCTGCTGGAAATCTGCAACAGGGTCGCCGCTCACAGCGATGCCGTCCATGCCGGGCGCTGGGCCAGCTGTCCCGACTTCTGTTTCTGGGACTATCCGCTCATAGAGCTGGCGGGAAAGACCATGGGCATCGTGGGCTATGGCAAAACGGGACAGGCAACAGCCCGCATCGCCCGCGCTCTGGGTATGAACATCCTTGCCTACAGCCGCAGCTGCAGCACACCTCTTGACAGCGCGGACGGGCGCTACGTCCCGCTCTCCGAGCTTTTGGCTCTGTCGGACGTGGTCTCGCTCCACTGCCCGCTTACGCCCGAAACAGAGCATCTGATCAACGCGGATACGATAGCAGGGATGAAGGACGGCGCAATCCTCATCAACAACAGCAGGGGGCCGGTCATAGACGAGCAGGCCGTAGCACATGCACTCCATACCGGCAAGCTCTACGCAGCCGGTGTAGATGTAGCCAGCGTGGAGCCTGTTTCCCCCGACAATCCTCTGCTCTCCGCTAAAAACTGCTTTATCACGCCCCATATCAGTTGGGCGCCCAAGGAGAGCCGTGCGCGGCTCGTGGAGATTGCCGTTAAAAACGTGGAATGCTTTCTCTCAGGGAAGCCCGTCAACGTGGTTCATTGATTTTTACAGCAAAAAAACTCTATGCGGAGAAAAACGCTTCTCCCATAGAGTTTTTTGCTGCCGCAAAATGGTTTCAGCCGGAGAGCTGCAAACACAGCTCAGCTCTGGGGACAATCCGTTTCCGTCGCTCTCCCAAGAGCCTCATGGAAAGGAATATTTTCTTTTTTCAGCGAACAAATCCTCCCTTCCTTCATAAAGCAATGCCTTGACACCGCCGTCGCCACGACCACACCGGTACTGTGATTTTTCATCACATACCGCACCTCCAGCCGGACGCCGGTATAGCCGGCTATGGTTGCCTCAATGACAATTTCATCTCCAAAGGTACACGGGCTTTTGTATTCAATGGACAGGCCGGCCACAGGCGACACAATGCCCTCTTCTTCAATCTGCCGGAACGGCAACCCAATACTTTCCAAAAAGCTGATCCGAGCCTCTTCCATCCATTTAATATAGTTTGCATGATGGGTAATCCCCATCTTGTCCGTTTCGTGATACTGTACTGTTCTGTAATATTGATACATGCGTTTTTTCTCCTCGCCCAGACATGAGAAATACCGTCGTAATCCGGTTTCCCACCGACGGCAGTTTATGCGTTATATGCGCCCGATCCGATTTTGCCGCCTCTGCCCGTCCAGTCTGTATGGCAGGGCTCTCCGTTCGGATCGTCCTCCCGCCTGTAGCCGTGGGCGCCGAAACAGTCCCGCATGGCCTGCAAAAGGTTGGCAGGCAGCTTGTCACAGCAATACCCGTCAAAATAAGCAAGCGCCGACGAAAACGCGGGAATCGGGATTCCGCGCCTTGCGCCCTCCGCCACGACTTCGCGCAGGCCGGGAACGGCATCTCCCAGCACCTTCGCAAACTCCGGCGACAGCATCATGTTTGCAAGCTTCGGCTCCTTCTCATATGCCGCCGCAATATGCTCCAGCATATTGGAGCGTATGATGCAGCCGCCGCGCCACAGCCGGGCCGCCGTGGGGACGCGCAGTTCCCAGCCGTATTTCTCCGCGCCCCCGGCAATAATTCCGCACCCTTGTGCATACAGGATAATCTTTGCCGCCAGCAGAGCGTCCTTCAGTCTTCCGAGAAAGCTGCCGTCAGGCTTTTGTATACAGGGGCGCTCAAACAGCTTTCCTGCGGCAGTCCGCTCCCGCTTTTTTGCCGACAGAAACCGTGCAAACATAGCCTCTCCCACCACGGTGGACGGCTCTCCCAGCTCCAGCGACTCTATGACCGTCCATTTCCCGGTCCCCTTCTGACCTGCTACGTCTAAGATGCAGTCCACCAGCTGTTTCCCATTTTCCCGGTAACGCAGGATATCACGGGAAATTGACAGCAGATAGCCATCCAGCATTCCGCCGTCTCCCCACGCGTCAAAAACGTCGCTGATCTCCTCCGCCGTCATCCCCATGGCACACCTCATCAGCTGATATGCTTCGCACAGCAGCTCCATATCTCCATATTCAATGCCGTTATGAACTGTTTTCGTAAAATGGCCCGCTCCGTCTGCGCCCAGATAAGCGCAGCACGGTTCACCATTGGGCGCTTTCGCCGCAATATCCGTCAAAAAATCTCTGCAATTTTCCCACGCCTCAAAATCTCCGCCCGGCATCAGGCTGGGGCCGTGGAGCGCGCCCTGCTCACCTCCGGAAACGCCCATTCCCAGATAGAGCACACCCGCTTGCCGAAGCCGTGCCGCGCGGCGCTGCGTATCGTGAAAATCCGAATTTCCCCCGTCGATCACCGTATCGCCTTTGTCCAGCAGCGGCACAAGCGTTTCCAGCAGCTCGTCTACCGGCGCACCGGCGCGTATCATCACGAGAATCTTTCGGGGGCGTTCCAGCTTTGCCGCCAGTTCCTTTGCCGTCCAAGCCGCCTCAATCCGCTTTCCCTCCGCATACAGGGATAAAAATGTCTCTGTCGCCTGCCGCATCTTATCGTAAATGACGACCGAGTATCCCTTGCTTTCTATGTTTCTTGCCAGATTGGACCCCATAACTGCCGCTCCGACAACTCCTATTTCCGCCATATTGTCTCTCCCCCTATCTCAAAATGCTCCCATAGGGCAAAACCGCATGGGCGCCGCGCACGCCGTTCACAATCTGTGTCACGCGCATATCCACCGCAACGCTCGCCGCCGTGAGCGCCTCTCTTCTTTCAAAGCCATACAGATACATCAGCAGCCTGACCATGTTATTGAGCGCCATATATGCTGCGTCGGTCAGGCTTTCGCTGTAGCCGAACGTGACCCAGCCCTCAGGCGTTTTCGCCGCCGGCGAGCCAAACGTCCCCTGCACAAGGTCAAAGGTAAG
>QAKS01000002.1 GCA_003343685.1 Clostridiales bacterium
GGCCAACGGAAAAACCGCCTCCATGCTCTCCTGTTTTCCGTTTACGGAGTTGATGACCGCCTTGCCGTTATATCTTCTCAGCGCCCGCTCCATCGCCGCGCTGTCCGACGTGTCTATCTGCAAAGGAAGGTCTATGACCGACTGCAGCTCCAAGACCGCCTGCTCCAGCATCTGCGCCTCGTCAATCCCCGGCACGCCTACGTTCACGTCCAGAATTTGTGCGCCCCGTTCCTGCTGCGCAATTCCCTCCGACAGAATATAGTCCACGTCGTTTTCCCGCAGTGCCTGCTGAAAACGTTTTTTCCCCGTTGGGTTGATCCTCTCGCCGATCAGCACGGGGCGCGCTCCGAACTCCACGGCATGTGTGTAGGACGAGGCGCATACCCTGTGCTTTTTCTCCGTCCTTACCGGAACGAGCCCCTTCGTCCTTTTGACCAGCGCTTCAATATATTCCGGCGTCGTCCCGCAGCAGCCGCCGACAATGCGCACGCCTTTTTCCGCCAGCCGCGCGACGTCCTCCGCAAATTCCTCCGGCAGGACGTCGTATACGGTTCTGCCGCTCCGCTCCTTGGGCAGTCCGGCGTTTGGCTTCAGAATCACAGGCAGCGAGGCGTATTTCAAATATTCCTCCGCCACAGGTGCCAGCTCCTTCGGTCCGAAGGAGCAATTGATCCCCACGGCGTCCGCGCCCAGCCCTTCCAGCATGGCCGTCATTGCGCCGGGCGTTGCTCCCGTCATCAGCTTACCGTCCTCGCCGTAGGCGTTTGAGACAAATATGGGCAGGCTGCTGTTTTCCTTTGCCGCCAAAACCGCCGCCTTTGTCTCATAGCTGTCGTTCATCGTTTCAATCATGATCAGCTCCGCGCCGTATTTTGCGCCCAGTCTGATCGTCTCGGCAAAGACCCGCACCGCCTCCTCAAAGTCAAAATCGCCGAATGGTCTCATCAGCTTGCCCGTGGGGCCTATATCAAGGGCAATGTACTTTTCCTGCCCGCCGGCGGCTTTCCGCCTCGCCTTTTGTGCGTTTTCCAATGCGGCCTGCACGGTTTCCTCCAATTCGCCGGAAGACATCTTTAAGCTGTTCGCCCCAAACGTATTGGTGTTGATCACATTGCTGCCCGCCTCAAAATATTCCCTGTGAAGCCTGATAATCGTCTCCGGGTGCGTCAGATTCCAGCTCTCGGGCAGCTCACCCGGCCTGAGCCCCTGCGCCTGAAGCATCGTCCCCATGCCTCCGTCCAGATAAACGATATTGTCCCTCAAAAATTCCAGAATGTTCATGTCAGTTTTTTCTAAACACACAGTCCTGTTTGTCACAGTCGGTGCAGTCCTTTCTTTTGTTTTCCCCAGCCCGATCCGTAATGCCGATAATAGCCGTCACTGATTTCGCCGGTGACATCATCAGGCTGTCGTTCAGCGTCAGTCCGATCTTTGTTGCGCAGTCGAGCGCGTGAAAAATATCCCTCTGGAACGCCAGCGGCAAATCTCCATAGCCGGGGCTGAACCGAGGCCTCGTATCCCCTCCCGCCGCCTGCGCCTGCCTCCTCATATCCTCTGAAAACACATCGCACAGACTCTCGATCCGCTCCGTTCCGATTGCCTCAAAAAGCAGCGCTCTGGCGGGCGAAATTCTCCCATATCTCGCAATCAGCCTGTCCACCTCCAGACCCACTGTGGCCGCAAACAGCACCGCGCTGCCGCAGCCCGCAAGGTTTTTGAACAGCCCCCGAGACGCCGTTTCGGCAAAGGAAAGATCGAGCACGCCGTCCCTCCTGCCGACAGGGAAAACGCGCCAGCATACCCTGTAACTCAGTTTTCCCGCAAGCTCCTCCAAGCAGCTGTCCAGCAGGCGGGACACTTCGCCTTCTTCCGTTTTTCCGCCTCCGGCGTACCGCAGTATCTCCCTGCGGCAAACCGGAGGCGCCTTATAATTCTTTACATAAACCGCGTCCGTCATGGCCTGCTCAAAATATCCGAAAGATTGCTTTTGATTTTCCCTGCCACATCCGGCTTGTTCATCGTATATACGTGGACGTTTTTAATGCCGTTTGCATACAGGTCGATAATCTGATCTGTTGCATAGGCAATTCCCGCCTGCTTCATGGCGGCGGGCGATCCGCCGAATTTATCCACCAGACTTTTGAATCTCTGCGGCATAAAAGAGCCGGAAAGCTTTATCGCCTGCGCCACCTGCTTCGCATTGGTAATCGGCATGATACCTGGAATCACCGGCACAGTAATTCCTGCCTCTCTGATTTTATAGAGAAAATTATACAGCAGATTGTTGTCAAAAAACATCTGTGTGACCAAAAAATCGCATCCGGCGTCTACCTTTTCTTTTAAATGCCTGATATCCTCCTCCTGATTTCTGCTTTCCAGATGTATTTCCGGATAACATGCTCCGCCGATGCAAAAGTCCGCCTCGGAAGCCTTCAGCTCCCGGACCAGATCTACCGCATACCGATATGGCCAATTGCTCCTGTCCGCAGACGCCAGTTCCGGCGTCAAATCTCCTCTCAAGGCCATCACATTTTGTATTCCCGCCCTCTTAATATTCTCAATTCTGCTGCGCACCGTGTCCTTTGTGGACGACACACACGTCAAATGAGCCAGCGACGGCACGCCGAAACGTTTCTTAACGTCCTCTGCAATCTCCAGCGTATATTTGCTTGTTCCTCCGCCCGCTCCATAGGTCACGCTCATAAAAGCAGGCCGAAGCGCGGCAATTTCCTCGATGGCCGCTTTTACACTTTCAAATGCAGTATCCGTTTTCGGGGGGAATACTTCAAAGGACAGCGCCAGATTCTCTTTTTTTAAAAAATCAGATAATTTCATAAATATTCTTTTCCTTATCACTCTGCGCATGGACGGCATTGCCAAACCACACATTTTGTCTATTATAACTCTAACCGCGCGGATAAGACAAGGTTTGTTCGGCTTTCTTTGCAGATAAGCGTTTGGATCACAACATTTTTTCCTGCATCATAAATTTTTGCATCATTTGCCCTCCCCCAAAAATTTATTTCTTATTCCCCATGATAATTGCACTTTATTTCTATAATAAACCCGTGCAATTTGCTTTTTATTGTATTATAATAAAAGCGTCACAAGAATCATTATCGCATATGCGATTTTATGGGAGGTAAGGTTTGGATATCAATTTAATCATTCAACAGGCTGTTGAGGAAGTCTTGAAGCAGGTCGGCGCAGCCGGTTGTGCTGCAGGCGCGGACAACGGAGATCTCTCTCCGGCAAGCATGGCGAAATATCTGGATGATACGCTGCTGAAAGCAGATGCGACCATCGAGCAAATTAAAGCCGTCTGCGACGAGGCCAAGCAGTATCACTGCGCAAGCGTATGTGTAAACACCGGATATATTGCCTATGTTGCCGAGCAGCTCTCCGGCAGCGGCGTAACACCCTGCTGTGTTATCGGATTCCCTCTCGGAGCCATGACGAGCGAAGCAAAGGCAGCTGAGACAAGAGACGCCATTCAGAAGGGCGCCCGCGAGGTTGATATGGTTATCAACGTCGGCGCGATTAAGTCCAGAAACTGGGATCTCGTTCTTTCCGACATTAAGGCTGTTGTCGACGCAGCCCGCGGCTATGCCAAGACAAAGGTCATTATTGAGGCATGCCTGCTGACAAATGAAGAGAAAATCAAAGCCTGCGAGCTTTCCAAGCAGGCTGGCGCTGATTTTGTGAAGACCTCTACAGGCTTCTCTACAGGCGGTGCAACCTTAGAGGATGTACGTCTTATGAGGCAGACAGTTGGCCCTAACATGGGCGTTAAGGCGTCCGGCGGCGTCCGCACCTATGAGGATGCCGTTGCCATGATCAAGGCCGGAGCTACACGCATCGGCACAAGCAACGCTGCTGCTATCGTGACAGGCAAAGCAGCTGAGCATAAGTGCGTCGGCTGCGGAAACTGCAAGGCAAAGTGCCCCACAGGCGCTGCCGTTATCACAAACACTTGCTACTAATATAAAAAATAATTTGGAGGATTACATACAATGGAAGCATTGGGAATGGTTGAAACAAGAGGTTTGATCGGCGCTATCGAGGCTGCCGACGCTATGGTTAAGGCTGCAAACGTAAAACTGATCGGCAAAGAAATGATCGGCAGCGGTCTCGTAACGGTTATGGTTCGCGGTGATGTCGGCGCTGTCAAGGCGTCCGTTGACGCCGGTGCCGCAGCCGCCAAGAGGGTCGGCGATCTGTATGGAGTTCACGTGATTCCCCGTCCCCACAGTGATGTGGAGCAGATTCTGCCCGCTGCAAAATAAGTATGCTATAACACAGCGCAGGGGAAACGGACACACAGTCTGTTTCCCTTTCTTTTTTCGGAGCGTGATATGAGTTGGTTTAATCTGCATGGTTTTCTTTTTGTTCTGATTATTCTCATACCGAACATTCTTTTTTCAGTCACCCGTCAAGACGGTTTTCAAAATAAATATCACAATAAGACGGCAGCAGTACTGGAACAGCTTGGCCGATTCGGGTGTTTTGGATTTATGTTTCTCTCCATTCCCGTCGTATGCCGTGGCTTTTGGTTTCACGGAGCAGATTCTGTCTATCTGATATCGGGCGCCTGCCTCGTCCTGCTGTATTGTCTCGGCTGGATTGTTTTTTGGAAAGAGGATTCCGTAAAAAAGGCATTGACCTTATCCATCCTGCCGTCCCTGCTGTTTTTGGAAAGCGGAATCGTCACATGCAATCTCCCGCTTATCTTCTTCGCGGTGATATTTGCAGTCTGTCATATTACTATCAGCTATAAAAATGCAGTATTATCCGGCAAACATACAGACAGCTTGACGCATTAAGTCCCCCTTTTCGTTCCATTACTTACTTAACCGCCCGGTTTTCGGCAGACAAAAGCCGCGGCCGATCGGCGCTTTGGCCAAAACAGCTGCGGCAGAAGCCAACACAATCTTTTTTATCTCGTTTCGTTATTCGCCCATTAAGTCACACACAGCATTTGAAAATGCCACCGGATCGTCAATAGCCATGCCCTCGATTAACAGCGCCTGATCGTACAAAATTGCCGCATACTTTTCGAGCTTTTCATCGCCGGCATTGACAAGAGCGCTGAATACCTTGTGATTCGGATTGATCTCCAAAACCCTGTCCGCCTTCACCTTATTATCCATAGGCATGGCGTTCAGCACCTTTTCCATTTCCAGCGTCAGGTCGCCGTCACTGGTCAGACAGACGGGATGTGTCGTAAGACGGGTCGAAAGACGTACATCGCTCACCTTGCCGTCCAGTGCCTTTTTGATCTTATCAATTACATCCTGATAGTCCTTTGTCTTCTCAAGAACTGCCTTTTTCTCGTCCTCGCTCTCCAACCCCGTATCCTTATCGGCTACGGATTTGAACTCCCTGCCGTCGAACTCTGCCAGCATTCTGATAGCAAATTCGTCTACGTCGTCGGTCATAGCCAAAACGTCGAAACCCCGCGCCGTAACCGCCTCTGTCTGGGGCAGCTTTTTGATCCTCTCTACCGAATCTCCGCAGGCATAGTAAATATATTTCTGATCCTCCGGCATTTTTTCCTTATATTCGGCAAAGGTAACCATTTTATCCTCTCCGATGGAACGGAACATCAGGAGTTCGCTGAGAAAATCCTTCTTCTCTCCATAATTCTGATATACGCCGTATTTCAGCGTCAATCCAAAACTGTCATAGAAGCGATTATATTTCTCGCGCTCGTCCTTCTGCATTTTGACCAGCTCATTTTTAACCTTTTTTTCAATATTTTTCGCAATCAGCCTCAGTTGTCTGTCGTGCTGTAAAATCTCTCTCGAAATATTCAGCGAGAAATCCGGCGAATCTACCAAACCTTTTACAAAGCCAAAATAGTCCGGCAGCAAATCCTTGCACTTTTCCATAATCATAACACCGTTCGAATACAGCATCAAACCTTTTTCATACTCCTTGGAATAGAAGTCAAACGGCGGGCGGGAAGGAATAAAAAGCAGCGCGTTATAGGTCACGCTCCCCTCCACCTTCGTATGGATCGCTGCAAGGGGGTCTTCAAAATCAAAAAATTTCGATTTATAGAAGTCGTTGTATTCGTTCTCCTGCAACTCCTCATCGCTCTTTTTCCAGACCGGTATCATGCTGTTAAGGATTTTATTCTCTACAACCGTCTCATACTCGTCGTCCGCGCCCTCTTTCTTACGGCGCGTCTCCATATCCATCCTGATTGGATAACGGATATAGTCCGAATACCGCTTGATCAGCATGGATATCTTGTTTTCATTCAGATATTCGCCGTACTTTTCGTCGTCCGTATCATCTTTTAAATACAGCACAATATCCGTACCGTTTGCGTCTTTGTCCGCTGCCTTGATCGTATAGCCGTCTACACCGTCCGACTCCCAGACATAAGCTTCCTCCGCGCCGAACGCTCTTGAGGTAACAGTAATTTTTTTGCTCACCATAAATGCAGAATAGAAGCCCACGCCAAACTGGCCAATTACGTCAACATCGTCGGCTGCCTTGCTGTTTTCCTGCCTGAACTGCAACGTACCACTTTTTGCAATCGTACCGAGGTCGTCCGCCATATCCTCTTTGCTCATGCCGCAGCCATTGTCGCTGATCGTGAGAGTCCGCGCGTCCTTGTCAATTACAATCCTGATGCAAAGATCCTCTCTTTTTACCGAACCTCCGCCTGTCAGCTGGGCAAAATAAAACTTGTCCAGCGCATCGCTGGCGTTTGACACGAGCTCTCTCAAAAATATCTCTCTGTGTGTGTAGATCGAATTGATCATCAGATCGAGCAGGCGCTTTGATTCAGCCTTAAACTGTCTTTTTGCCATAACAAATCACCTCTGTTCAGAAAATTTAATTATTTTAACGTCCCCATCTTAATCGGACGCTTTTTTACGTTTCCTGCCTCTGCCCATCGTCCTAAGCTCATCTATCACCACCCAAATGCTGCCCACAAACAGCACCAGATAGTACGTGAGGAACCGCCATATAACCATCGGCAGAAATACATTGCTGAAGAATCTGCTGAAGAACAGATAAAATCCACCTTCGGAAGCGCCTGCAGCGCCGGGCGTCGGCATAAAAGCCACTGCCAGATAGAGAAACGCCATCAGCGTCAGCAGCTCAATATACTCCGCATCGCCGTTGCCGAAGGCGACGCATATAAGATACGGGATGGAAAACAGGCACACAAAATTAAATACCGAGAGGATAAACGATAAGATAATCTTGCCTTTGTTCTCCCCGATATACTTTGCCGCCTCCACATAATCGTCTATCGTATTGGCGACATTGTGCATCGTCTTTTCCGCATGCTTCAGAATCCTGATTTTCCCCAGAACCCGAATAAACCAGTTGACGATACGCCGCGCCCATTCCGTCTTTACCAAAACGAGGAAAATAAATGTCAGTCCGACAAAATTTATCACAAAGCCCAGCGTTGTCAACCAGAACACCTGATTATAATTTGCATAAAAGTAAGCGCCGCGCAGCACCATTGCCACTACATAGAACACGCAAAGCGCCAACTCATAGAGGAAAAACTTAATGCACACAATGCACGTTCCCCTGCCGACAGGAACTCCGTCCCGCTTCATATACATTACCTGCATCGGCTGCCCGCCTGTGGCAAACGGCGTCAGCGCCCCGTAATACAATCCGAGAATTCCCGTTCTTACAGATTTTAGGAAATTAACAGGCCCATGTACATAAGTAGTGATATGATGCAGAATCATCGCATCCGAAAGCCAGTATAACAGAAGAAGACCCAGTGCCAGCAAAACCCATGTAAAGTCAATCGTCGGCAGTACATTGACCACATCCTTGACTCCCGGGTCAAGGAAAGCAATCAAAACAATGACCAAAACCGTCGCTATAATGTAAATATACTTCCATTTAGACGGTTTTTTTCCGTCCTTCTGTCCCGCGTCGTTCATCTCGCCTCCGTCCGCCTTCTGAACAACGCCTTCTTCCTGTGAAATATCGTTATACTCCGTCTTTGCCATAACTCCCCGCTTATTTCCCCTCGTGCCTGCTGCCGAGTTCTACCAGCAGATCTGCAATATCCCGCGATGCGCGCGGTTTCGCAATCTCTGCCATGTTTTTCTTCATGGCCTGAATTTTTTCGGGATGCGCAATGAGATCATCTACGATGCCCGCCACCTCTTCCGTCTCTCCGATATGACGGCACGCGCCCCTCTCCCGGAGGTAAATCATGTTGTCGTATTCCTGCCACGGCTGTTTTTCCGCAGCCAGAATGGGCAGCTGCTTGTTAAATGCTTCTGCAATTGCAACGCCGCCGATTTTACCGATCAACAGATCGGAGGCCGACATGATCACGTCCACATTATTGGCAAAGCCCAAATTAAGTATATTTTTTACGTTATTCTCCGCAATATACTCGTCTATGGCCTCTTTCATCTTTTCATTGCGCCCGTTGACTACTACAAGCTGAAAATCCTGCTTTGCCTCCATGATATACCGGACAAGCCCCAGATTATCGCCGAAGCCGACGCCGCCGTTCATGATCATGATCGTAAAACGATCCCGGCTGATTCCCAATGCGTCTCGAGCCTCCGTTTTATCTATGATCTCCGAGAATTTGGGCTGTACCGGAATACCCAAATGTCTGATCTGCTCCTGACGGAAGCCTTTTTCCAAAAGCTGACCGTCAAAATCCGCACTTGGGCTTATGATGTAATCAATATAAATACTACACTCAATATAAGGCGATAAATCGTAATCGGATACGATCGACACAACCGGTATGTCCAGACCCGCTTTTTTCATGTCGCTCATAATGGCTCCTGCATAGGTGTGCGCACAAAAAATAACATCCGGCTTGAACGTTTGAATTTCCTCTTCTACGTATTTCACCGCCGGCTTTACCAGCGTCTGCACAAGAGTATGCGTTCTCTTTTCCGGATTTCTCCTTTTCAGGCGTTCATAAAATTTGTTCGCCATGTTTATATTCACTTTGCAGAACCAGAAATATCCGTCGTTTACAGCCTTGCTCTGGAGCTTGGCTTTCTTCTTCCCCTTGAAAAGGTCAAACACCTCAACCTCTGCCCGGCCTTCAAGGCATGTTGTAACCGCCCTGCTCATCGCATTATGCCCTTCTCCGGCAGATACCGTAAGAATCAGTGCTTTCATAACCCACTCCTCTTTCAACATAATTCTAAGATACAGGACATTATATCATAGCGCCGTGAAAAAGTAAAATAGAACTTATGCTGGGTATCGGTCAAGGGAAAAAACAAATTCCGGCACAGCGATAAAACACAACACCGTCCGAAACGCCCATCGTCCGCCGAACCGCTGCAGCAGGCTCTTTCTCTCTGTCTTCTCAGACTGCATCATCAAGCTCCCACGCTTAAGCTTCTCTGGCTGTCCCCTGTTTTCGTTCTGCACCCTCATGTTCCGCTGCTCCTTTTTTCCTGTCTCTGATTCGCTGTCTAAATGTGAATATTTGGGAAGCCGTTGACAGGATGGAGCGGGCGCATTTACAATGTTATAAACAAGCAATCTTGTTGTGAAGGGGCGTATTATGGCGGAGCGTACTTACATTGCAATAGATTTAAAATCGTTCTACGCATCAGTCGAATGTGTGGAACGCGGCCTTGACCCGCTCTCCACCAACCTCGTGGTCGCCGACGCCAGCAGGACGGAAAAGACGATCTGTCTTGCCGTGTCGCCCTCTCTAAAAGCCTGCGGAATATCGGGCAGGGCCAGACTGTTTGAGGTGATAGAAAGGGTCAACGCTGTCAACGCCAAACGGAGACTGAATGCGCCGAACCGCACCTTCACGGGAGAGTCCGCCGATGTCCTCAAGCTCAGACAGAGCCCTTCCCTGGCTCTTTCCTATATTATAGCCCCGCCCAGAATGGCGCATTACATGAAATACAGCACACAGATCTACCGAATATATTTGAAGTACGTTGCGCCGGAGGATATCCATGCCTATTCCATAGACGAGGTGTTTATCGACGCGACCGCTTATCTCAACACATATTGCAAGACGGCCCGTGAGTTTGCCATGTCGATGATACGGGATGTCCTGTCCGCGACCGGCATTACCGCGACGGCGGGAATCGGAACGAATCTCTATCTCTGCAAGATTGCCATGGACATTGTTGCCAAGCATGTGGAGCCGGATGAAAACGGCGTGAGAATTGCGGAACTGGACGAGATGAATTATCGCCGCCTGCTATGGGATCACCGCCCAATCACCGACTTTTGGCGGGTGGGTCCGGGCTATGCCAAAAAACTGGAGGAACACGGCATATATACAATGGGCGATATTGCCCGATGCTCCGCCGGTGCAAAAAACCGCTATTACAGCGAGGATTTGCTTTACAGACTGTTTGGCGTAAATGCCGAGCTGCTCATAGACCACGCGTGGGGTTGGGAGCCATGTACCATGGCGGAGATCAAGGCATACAAGCCGGAGTCCAACAGCATTGGCTTAGGGCAGGTATTGCAGCGTCCCTATGATTTTGAACAGGCGAGGCTTGTCGTTCGGGAAATGTCCGATGCGCTGGCGCTGGAGCTGGTGGATAAAGGACTCGTGACCTGTCAGCTCGTTTTGACAGTGGGCTATGATGTCGAAAACCTTTCCGGCGGAAAACGGAACTATAAAGGAGAAGTGACGACTGACCGGTATGGGCGGAAAATCCCCAAGCACGCCCGCAGTACTGCCAATATCGAGCGATATACGTCCTCCGCAAGGCTCATTACGGCTGCCGTCGCTGAACTGTTCGACCGTATTGCCGATAAAAAGCTTCTCGTCCGCAGGCTGAATCTGGCAGCCTGCCGTGTGGTCGAAGAAAATGAAGCATTACAGGCCGAAAGCCGCGAACAGCTCAATCTGTTTGAGGACTATGATGCACTGCAAAACCAGAGAAAGCTGGAACAGGCCGATCTGGATAAGGAAAGAGAGATGCAAAATGCAATTCTGGCTATTAAGAAAAAATACGGTAAAAACGCACTGATAAAAGGGATGGATTTGCAGGAAGGCGCAACGGCTGTGAAGCGGAACTCTCTGATCGGCGGACATCAAGCGTAAAGGAGTG
>QAKS01000016.1 GCA_003343685.1 Clostridiales bacterium
AAGAGGTATCAAAAGCTCATTGAACATTGTTGCCGCCCGTGCGATTATGGATTACACCACATTGGACACGGCCTACGAATATCTCGGCAAACTGGGAATCAGCTACGAGCGCGTCAGCAAGAGCGGCGTTGGTCTGGCTCTCGGTACCAGCGGCATCAGTTCCCTTGAGATGGCGGGTGCATATGCCTGCATTGCAAACGGCGGCACTTACGTGGAGCCTGTTGCCTTTCGCTATGTCCTGGACAGCAGCGGAAACAACTACCTCAAATGCGAGGAATATCAGGATACCCATGAGGTGTTTAAAAAATCCACCGCTTATATGCTCGTTTCCGCTCTCACAGACGCCGTAAAAAACGGGACGGGAACGCGGGCACGCATCAAGGGGATTACCGTCGCCGGCAAGACCGGCACAAATCAGAAAGCCAAAGGCGTATTCTTTGCCGGCATGACGGGCTATTACGTAAGTACCTTATGGGTCGGCCATGACGATGATAAGGCACTCAGAAAAGGCACAGTCGGCGGAAACGGAGCTGCCCCGCTGTGGCAGAAATACATGTCCATTATTTTAGAGGGCAAGGAAGATAAACCCATTCTGGAGGGTTCCGCAGAGGATTATGGCGTTGTGAAGGCGTCTATCTGTGCACTGTCCTGCATGAAAGCTACCGGAGCCTGCAGCGCTGATGAGATGCACAAACCTGTGACAGATTATATGCCCGCTGATTCTCCGTTCCTAAAGGATTCCTGCGACTGGCACACAACATCGGGAATTTGCGAGGAATCCGGAATGCTGCCCAGCGAGTACTGTCCCATTGTCGAATCCGGAGGCGTTGTCAACATTCCCGACAACTCCCCCTATGCCAAATGGTCTGCCGCTGACCTCCGCACATATATTCCCAACAGAATCGGCTCCTCTGCCGTCTGTACCCTTCATACGGCGGAATGGGCAGCCCAGCAGGAGGTAATTCAGGCTGCCGCCGATGACGCCAACGGTGCAATTGCCGAGGCAAACGCGCTCATCGCCTCCAGCGGAGACCAGATGACAGCGTCCCAGCTCTCTCGGCTGCGCAAGCTGATTTCCGCCGCAGAGTCTGCGATTATAGCCGAAGAACCGGATGCCGATAAAATTTCACGCGCTGCGGCAAAGCTACGGGACGCGACCTCTGAAATCAGGACGGCTATCCAAAATGCGCAGCCAACGCCTACTCCCATTCCGGAGCCCGAGCCCGAACCCGAGCCCGAGCCCGATGATGGCGGCGACAATAATGTATGATCTTTCAATTTGAATCAATAAAATTACGCCCCCGGCATAACCGGGGGGCATATTATCTATATGATTCAAACACGTCTCTGCTTCCATGATCTCCACTCTCACAATTTCCTCGGTATTTTTTCCTATCACTCTTTTTCTCTCTATGAAACACTTACTTTTGATATTTTAATGCAAATACTATCTGTTGACCCCCCTACTATAAACAAAAAGAGACCGGATATTCATGCAGTTGTCCAATCTCTTTTTATTCGTTTCCAAGCGTTGTCGTTTCACTCTTCAACTGAAATTGCTTTTTGGGCTTCCTCGATTTTTTGATTGCACATTTTAATGAGACCGTTTCCCTCCCGATACAGCTCCACGGCCTTTTCCAGCTCCGCGCCCTCCTCCAGCTCTCTTACAATATCGCTGATCCGTGCCATGGCATCCTCCAGCTTGATATGATCCGCATCTTTTTTCATAAGTTCCTCCTATCTATTCCACTGTCGCCCTGATACTTCCGTCAGCAAACCGTATTTCAATTCGGTCTCCCACATCCAGATCTGCCGCTCGTTTCACGCCCTTTTCCTTATGTATGACAGCAGCAAAACCCCTTTTCAGTGTCTCAAGAGGGTTCATCCCTTCCAGCTTTGCCTGCAGTGCCGCCAGACCGATGCGGATGTTCTGCATGGTTTTATCTGCCGCCGCCTGCAGTCTCATGTCCGCCTCAGAACATCGCGTCCGATTTTTATCCAAAACGGACAGAAACGTCCGCGCCATGCGCTCCGCCGCCCCGTCCGCCGCCGACACATAATAATTTGTCTGAGACGCCAGCGCCGAAAACATTCTGTCCTCATAAGACGACAACTGCTGGAGCAGCTCCATAATATCGGGGACAGCTATTTCTGCCGCTGCCGACGGTGTCGGCGCACGCTTGTCCGAAACAAAATCGACCAGTGTAAAATCCGTCTCATGCCCGACTGCCGATATGAGCGGCGTACTGCACGCAAAAACCGCCCGGGCAATGCGCTCATCGTTAAACACGAACAGATCCTCCACGGAACCTCCGCCTCTCGCCAATATGGCTACATCCGCTCCGCTCTCTCTGTCCATCTGCGCCAGCTTTTCCACAATGTCCTCCGCCGCCCGTTCTCCTTGAACGAGTACCGGATAGAGAGCAATCTCGGCCAGCGGATATCTTCTTTTCAGGACGTTTCTGATATCCTGAAGAGCGGCTCCTGTCGGCGAGGTTACCACCGCTATTCTTTCCGGAAAATGCGGCAGAGCCTTTTTCATTTCCGGGGCAAACAGCCCCTCCTTTTCCAGCCTGCGCTTCAGCTCCTCATAGGCCAAAAAGACCTCTCCCACACCGGCCTGCAGCATTCTCTTGACATAGAGTTGGTAGACGCCGTCCCGCGGATATACGGAAACGTCGCCGATCGCCATAACGCTCATGCCGTTCTTTGGTGCAAATTCACAGAACCTGCTGTATCCCTTGAACATCACTGCTTTTACCGCCGAGGCGCCGTCTTTCAACGTGAAATAGTAATGTCCCGAGGAATGGGCCACAAAACCGGAAATTTCTCCCTCCACACAGAGCATTTTCAGATTTCCGTCCCCATCCATCACAGCCTTCAAATAATCATTTAATTCCGTTACCGTTACCGAGCGCTCCATTATTCCTCCGTCAGCTCTATTGCAATTTCTCTGTCCAGCGCAATGCTGTCCTCCTTCACCATACAGTCATATGCCGCAAACATCACGTGCTCCGCCTCTCTCATGGCATCCCCAAACGCCCTGTGCGTCCTGTCGTTTGGTTTCATACGGCAGCATCCCTTGAGCTGTATGACAAACAGAACCTCCGCAAACAGCCCTCGCTGCGCGGCCTTTTCCAGCTCTTTGATATGTTTGACTCCGCGTTGCGTCGGCGCGTCCGGAAAATATGCCGTCCCGTTCCGCTCCAGCGTTACGCCCTTTACTTCGCAGAAGCCAACCGGCTCCCTGTCCCTGCCGACGAACATCAGGTCAATTCTGGAATCCCCGCAGCGCTTTTCGCTTGCCACACCCACGGCTCCCGGCGGCAATGCCAGCTTCCCATTTCTGAACGCCTCCAAAGCGATTTTATTCGGCGCCTGAGAATCCATATTGACGAGCATATCGCCTTTATAGACGGCAATCAGAGAGTAGGCGGTCTTGCGGTTCGGGTTCGCACTCTTTTCCAAAAAAACGCGCGCTCCCCTGACCAGCAGCTCCGCACATCTGCCCGTATTTCTTACATGCGCCTGTATCTGCTCGCTATCCAGCAGGCACACCGCAATAAATCGGTTCGGGCGTTCCAAAAAAACAGCCTGCCTGACATTTGCATACGTCATATTACACCGAGACGTCGCCTTCCATTCCGAGAGCCTCTTTGTATTCCTCCAGAATCGGCTGAATCACATCCCGCAAAAACTCCTCCGTCTGTTCCTCGGCCCTGCCGATAAAGTTTTTTGGCGACATCATTGCTTCGATTTCCTCTGCACTCATGTGAAATGCATTATCCGCCTCAATCATGTCCAGAAGGTTGTTTTCCAACCCTTCCGCCTTTACGTGCCGCGCCGCCTCCTGAGAATATTCCCGAATTCTCTCATGCAGTTCCTGCCTGTCTCCGCCGCGTTTGACCGCCTCCATCAGAATCGTCTCTGTTGCCATAAAGGGCAGCTCGCTCATAATCCGCTTTTCTATTACCTTCGGATAGACCACTAAACCGTCCGCAACGTTCATGTAAATGTTCAGCACCGCATCCGCCGCCAAAAAGCTCTGGGGAATCACCAACCGCTTATTTGCCGAATCATCCAGCGTCCTCTCGAACCACTGGGTAGACGCTGTAATCATGGGGCTGGATGCCTGAGAAATGACAAACCTTGCCAGCGATGACATTCTCTCGCTCCTCATAGGGTTTCTCTTATATGCCATAGCGGAGGAGCCAATCTGCTTGGACTCAAAGGGCTCCTCAATCTCCTTGAGATTTTGGAGCAGTCTGATATCGTTGCTGAATTTATAGGCGCTGGTACAGATGTCAGCCAGCAGGTTTACCACGCGGATATCAAATTTTCTCGGATAGGTCTGCCCCGTTACGGCGAAAGCCGCCTTGTATCCCAGCTTGTCCGCCACCCTCTTTTCCAGCTCCCTTACCTTTTCGCTGTCACCTTCAAACAGCGTCAAAAAGCTGGCCTGCGTTCCCGTCGTTCCCTTTACGCCGCGCAGCTTCAGGGTGGAGCGGACAAATTTCAACTCGTCCAGATCCATCGTAAGATCCTGCATCCACAGCGTGGCCCGTTTCCCGACCGTCGTCAGCTGCGCCGGTTGATAGTGCGTAAAGCCCAGCGTCGGCATTGCTTTATACTCCTTCGCAAAGGCCGCCAGCTTGCCGATGACATTGACCAGCTTTTTCTCGATCGCACCCAGCGCCATGTCCATAACGATGAGATCGGCATTGTCCCCCACATAGCAGCTGGTCGCTCCCAGATGAATAATCCCCTTCGCCTTGGGGCACTGCACCCCAAAGGCATATACATGGCTCATCACATCGTGCCGCACCTCGCGCTCCCGCTTCTCCGCAACCTCATAATTGATGTCGTCCGCATGCGCCTTGAGCTCGTCCACCTGCTCTTTTGAAATAGGCAGGCCCATCTCATGCTCCGCTTCCGCAAGAGCGATCCACAGCTTTCTCCACGTCCTGAACTTCACATCGTCTGAAAAAATATGCGCCATCTCTTTTGAAGCGTATCTCGTAATCAGCGGGTTTTCATAAATGTCTCTCATTCCTATTCTCCTATCAGGTTATTATATCTTTGCTCACATCGGAGCCTTCTTCAAAATACGATATCCTCGCTTTGGACGAGGCGTCCAGCCTTCCTTTCGTTTTTCCTTCCTTTTTCAGGCGCTCCAGCACCTTTGAGGCAAATTTGATTTTATCGGCGACATCCTTTTCCTCCCCGACCTCAATTGTCATGCCCGCGTCGTTTACCATGACGGCATTATTTTTATTTGTAAAATCCACAGACCTGATTGTTCCCGCCAGCGTACTGTCATTCAACGCTGCCAGCAGCGCCGTCATAAAGCCCTGCTTCTCCGTGTCGTCCACACGGATTTCATACCCGATTTCGTATGTCACCGTGCCCAGCCCATACAGCACGGGTACCTTTAGCGCAGTCTTGATATTTTGCTTTCCGAGGGCAATACCGTTCTCGTCGATCAGCACGTATCGCCCGTTATGCTCAAACGCGCCGGATACTCTCCGCTTGTTGACGTGAATGACAACGCTGTTCGGAAAATCGTACTCTATACTTCTGTATTCATAATAGGGCTCCGCATCAATCTGTTCCTTTGCCTTTTCTCTGTCCACATTAAAAATATGCGTTCCCTGTACCAGCCCGGACAGCGCAATAACATTCTGCGCGTCCTCTCCTTCCACACCGTCGACGGCAATATTCTCAACGCGCATATACTGAAAGCAGAAATACCCTATGCCGAAAAGCAGGACAACAGCAATAAACAGCACTGTCAGCCGCTTTTTTGCAGGAACTTTCTTTTTCCCCGCTTTTTTGTTTTTTCTCCAGATAACCTCGTCCACAACCTCGCGGTTTTTCTTCTTTGCCAAATCGCCGCTTTCCCGCATCCGTTTGGCGCTTACCGCTTTGTCGCGGTCCATCTCCATATACTCTTTTTGGGAATAGACGCGTTCGTCGTAATATCCGCCCGCCCTCTTTCTTTTCCGCGCCCGCGCCGCTTCTTCGCGTACACCAAGAGGGCGCTCCCTCCGCGCGCCTTTTTTATTCCCGGTATATTGACTGTTCCGCTTTTTCATATCACTCACCTGCCGACGTCCTGTTTTTGATTATACACTAAAATACAGAAAAATGAAACATGGCGTCCTCGATTCGTCATAATTCCGCTCTCAGGCATACCGTTTCAGGCAGGCGATTTTTGACTTGTGTTATATTATTGCATTGTGGTATACTAAGTCACAGTGGATACGAACTCCATGCACCGATCATCTAACAGAAAACCGTGCGCTTCGTTGTCTCGAAATGCACTTTTTATGTTGAACAAAACGTCTTTGGACAGAATGTCCGAACGGTGCATTTCGTTCGTCGCTTTTTTGCAGAAAACGGAGGATAGTTTATAATAATGGTGAACTCGTATACGGCAAAAGACATACAGGTCCTGGAGGGGCTTGACGCCGTAAGAAAACGTCCCGGCATGTATATCGGCTCTACAGGCTCCCGCGGCCTGCACCATATGCTCTGGGAAATTGTAGATAACGCCATCGACGAAGCCGCCAACGGCTTTGCCGATACGATTTCCATAGTGATAGAAAAAGACGGCAGCATCTCTGTTGAGGACAATGGCCGCGGCATTCCCGTCGGCCTCCATCCCGAACTTAAAATATCCGGCGTCGAGGTGGTCTTTACACAGCTGCACGCCGGAGGAAAATTCAACAATTCCAACTATGCCTATTCCGGCGGCCTGCATGGTGTCGGCGCCAGCGTCGTCAACGCTCTTTCCAAACATCTCACTGTTGAGGTGTATTTCGGCGGCAAGGTCTATACGCAGGAATACCACTCCTATGAGGACGAAAACGGAAAATTTCGTGCAGGCGCTCCCGTCGCTCCCCTGCACGAGACGGGTACCACAGGCAAGCGAGGCACAAAAGTCACCTATTTGGCCGACATTGACGTTTTCGACGACTTGAATATTCAGTTCGACAAGGTTGCCCGACGCCTCAAGGAGCTGTCTTTCCTGATCAAGGGAGTAACGATCAATCTGACAGACCGGAGAGAGGAAAAGGTCAAAAAAGTCTCCTACAGCTTTTCCGGCGGTATTTCCGACTACCTTCTCGACATCAACAGGGACAGAACACTTCTGCATCCTCTGCCGATCAGCTTTGACGACGTCAGAAACGGCATCAGCGTCAGCGTCGCCATGCAGTATACCGCCGATGAGAGCGAACGGATTTATTCCTTCGTCAACAATATCCCCACGCCGGAGGGCGGCACTCACGAGACCGGCTTCAAGGCCGCGCTTACAAAAGTAATGAACGCCTATATGCAGAACTCTCAGGCCGCCGCCAAGGAAAAAATTTCCTTTGAGGGCGAGGACTACCGGGAGGGACTTTCGGCCATTATCTCCCTCAAAATGACCGACGTACAGTTTGAGGGACAGACGAAAACAAAGCTCGGCAATACAGAGGCACGGACTGCCGTTGAGCAGGTTGTCGCGGAGGAGCTCACCGCATATTTTGAAAATCTGAACAACGCACAAATCTGCACCGCCATTGCCGGCAAAGCCATTACCGCGGCCAAGGTGCGCGAGGCCGCAAAAAAAGCGAAAAAAATTGAGCGCCAGAAAAGCAAGGCGGATTCCGCACCGTTGGTGGGCAAGCTCTCCAGCTGCACCGGAAAAAATGCCGCTATGAACGAGCTTTTCCTCGTCGAGGGAGACAGCGCCGGCGGCAGTGCAAAAATGGGCAGAGACAGAAAATTTCAGGCGATTCTGCCTCTTCGCGGCAAGCCGCTCAACGTTGAAAAAAAACACCTCGAACAGGTTCTTCAAAATGATGAATACCGTTCCATCATCACAGCGTTGGGAGCAGGCTTTGATAAATCCTTTAATATCAGCAATCTGAAATACAATAAGATTATCATTTTATCTGACGCAGACCAGGACGGGGCCCATATCAGAACGATTTTGCTCACCTTCTTTTTCCGCTATATGCGGGAGCTGATTCAGCAGGGTCACGTTTATATTGCCCAGCCCCCTCTTTTCCGGATCAAAAAAGGAAGAAATATTCTCTGGGCACATAACGAAAAGCAGCTTACAGCGGCAAAGCAGCAGCTGGGGCGCGGCTGTGAGGTACAGCGCTTCAAAGGGCTCGGAGAAATGGACAAGGAGCAGCTTTGGGAGACGACCCTCAACCCGGATAACCGTGTACTGATACAGGTCACGCTGGAGGATGCAGTAGCGTCGGAGCAGATCGTGTCCACGCTGATGGGCGACGCGGTCGAGCCGCGCAAAATCTATATTGGCGAAAACGCCTACTTTAACAAAAAAGACAACTTCAA
>QAKS01000017.1 GCA_003343685.1 Clostridiales bacterium
GGCTGAGGCTTGAAAGATCGGAGCAATAAGAGTATAATAATACGATGGACTTGTACAGAAAAGCCGATGATACGGAGGAGATAGACATGGAGATAAAGGCTGTTTCTACATATGGTTATATTGAGGACGGTGACCTGCCGGGCAGAACAGTCATCGTGGTGAACGGGATCAGGAGCAATCCGGCGATCATTACCGCGCTGGCAAACGGTGCGGACAGGGTGGTTGTCGTGGACAATATTGAGGACGCAATTGCGATGAAGCGCCAGTTCGAGGGGTTTTCGCTGCTTTGCGGCGCCTACAACATGGACGAGGACAATGGGTACGATATGGGCAACTCGCCGCAGGAGTATGACAGGGAAACCGTAGAGGGCAAGGTGATTGTACACTGCACGACGAACGGCTCCAGAGCGATCAATGCCTGCGCATCGGGAGCGCTGGTGCTGATCGGCAGTATGGTCAATGCCACGGCGGTGGCGCAGGCTGCCATAGAGAGGGAAAACGACGTGTTGATCGTGGGCTCCGGAATAGACGGCAGACTGTCTTTGGAGGATACCTTTGCGGCGGGGTGCATTATAAACCGGATTTTGAAGGCGGTGCCGAATACGGAGATAAATGACACAGCCCAGATGATGGATAAGCTATACGGCGCGTTCCGCGACAGGCCGGCGGAACTGCTGGCAGGGCTTAAGACATTTGACAGCCTGATTGAAAATGGCTTCGCAAATGATGTGGCATACTGTCTTTCGGAGGATGTACTTCCGGCTGTGCCGGTATTCTCCGAGGGGATTATAACGTTAATATAAGGAGAAAGACATGAACGGAAAAACCTACTATATTACTACGCCGATCTACTACCCCAGCGACAAGCTGCATATCGGGCATACGTACTGCACCGTGATGGCAGACGCTTTGGCGCGGTATAAAAGGCTTTCCGGCTATGACGTAATGTTCCTCACGGGAACAGACGAGCACGGGCAGAAGATAGAAAAAATTGCGAAGGAAAAGGGCATGAGCCCCAAAGAGTATGTGGATGGGATTGTCGCGGGGATCAAGGCGCTGTGGCAAACCATGGGCATCACCAACGACGACTTTATCCGTACGACGGACGAGCGCCATGTGAAGGTAGTGCAGAAGATTTTTAAAAAGCTGTATGATCAAGGCGACATCTACAAAAGCGAATACGAAGGGTGGTATTGCACCCCCTGCGAGTCCTTTTGGACGGATGTGCAGCTGGCAGACGGCAAGTGTCCCGACTGCGGGCGTGAGGTGACGAGGACGAAGGAGGAGAGCTATTTCTTCCGGGTATCCAAATATGCGGACAGGCTTATCAAGTATTATGAGGATCACGACGAGTTTATCGAGCCGAAGAGCAGGCAGAAGGAAATGCTTTCAAATTTCCTGTTGCCGGGGCTGGACGATCTTTGCGTGTCGCGCACGTCGTTCAAGTGGGGCATCCCCGTCACGTTTGACGAAAAGCACGTGATTTACGTCTGGATCGACGCCCTTTCCAACTACATCACAGCGCTTGGATATCTGTCGGACGACGACAGCAAATTTAAAAAATACTGGCCTGCCGACGTGCATCTGGTGGGCAAGGAGATTATGCGGTTTCACGTGATTGTATGGCCGATCATGCTGATGGCGCTGGGCCTGCCCCTGCCGAAAAAGGTGTTTGGCCATGGCTGGATTGTTCTGGACGGCGGCAAGATGAGCAAATCTGTCGGCAATGTTGTGGATCCGGTGAAACTGGTGGAGCGCTACGGTGTGGACGCGGTGCGTTACTATGTGCTGCGGGAGTCCTCGGTGGATTCCGACTGGGCATTCTCCAACGAGAATCTGGTCAACCGGGTCAACGCCGATCTGGCGAACGATCTGGGAAACCTGCTTTCCCGCACAGTCGCCATGATAGAAAAATATTTTGACGGAACGGTGCCGCCGGCGGGAGAGAGGGGCGAGCATGACGATGTGATAGAGGGGCTGATCGAGGCGTTGCCGGGGAAGGTAGACGAGGCGATGGATCATCTGCGCTTTGCCGACGCTCTTGCCGAAATTTGGCGTCTGGTATCTGCGCTGAACAAATATATTGACGTGAATATGCCTTGGACGCTGGCTAAGGACGAGACAAAGAGGAACCGCCTCGGCACGGTGATGAACTATCTGGCGGAGGGGCTCAGAAATGTGGGCATCCTTATTACACCGTTTATGCCCAATACCAGTGCGGCGATTAAGAAGCAGCTGGGCGCGGGAGAGGGAATCTACACCTATGACAGTATAGGCGGCAGCTTTGAAAGCCGCTCGGCAGGACTGCGGGTGGAAAAAGGCGAGGCTTTGTTCCCGCGTATTGACGTGAAAAAAGAGCTTGCGGAGCTGGAAGCCGAGGCGGAGGCCGCAAAGAAGGCCGCCGCAGAGGAAAAGGGGCAGGAACAGATTACGATAGAAGAATTTGACAGGGTTAGCCTGAAGACGGCAAGGGTCGTGGCGGCAGAGGAGATTAAGCGCGCCAAAAAGCTGCTGAAGCTGACGGTAAAGTGCGGCGACGAGACGCGCACCATTGTATCCGGTATTAAGGAATCGTTCAGCGCCGAGGATATGGTGGGAAAAAATGTGATTATTGTTGCGAACCTGAAGCCTGCAAAGCTGTGCGGCATTGAGAGCCAGGGGATGATTCTGGCAGTGGGCGGCGGCGACGGGATTTCTCTGGTGACGACGGAAACGCCTACAGAGGATGGTCAGGACGTGAGATGATGCGGCTGTTTGACACCCACGCCCACATGATAGACGCCCGGTTTGACGAAGATCGGGAGGAACTGTTCGCCATGATGCGGGAGCAGGGGCTGATTGGGCATATTGAAATTATTGCGGCGCCGCAGGACATAGACGCTGTGCGCAGCCTAGCAGAGAGCCATGAGGGCGTTTTTCTGGCGGCAGGCATCCATCCGGAGGACGCGGACAAGTATGACGACGCTCTGGAGGAGCGCATAAAACAGGCGGCGGGGAGCAGCAAGGCCGTCGCAATAGGAGAAATCGGGCTGGACTATTGCTGCGGCATAGACGACCGGGAAAAGCAAAAAGAGGTGTTTCGCCGGCAGATGGCGCTGGCAGAGCGCATGGGTCTTCCGGTGGTGGTTCACAGCCGCGATGCGATGAAGGAGACGCTGGATATTCTTCGGGAGTTTCCGCAGGTTCGCGGTGTGATGCACTGCTTTTCCGGCAGTGCGGAGACGGCGGAGGAGGTCATCCGCATGGGCTGGTATATCGGCATCGGGGGAACGGTGACGTTTAAGAACAACAAAAAGACTGCGGCGGCGGCAAAGAGTGTGCCGCTGGAGAAAATATTGCTGGAGACGGACAGCCCCTATCTGGCGCCGGATCCCTACAGGGGGAAGAGAAATATGCCTCTGTATACGGGAATTGTTGCCGCAAAAATTGGTGAGATCAAGGGACTCAGCGTGGAAAAAGTTGCGCAGGCATCTTTGGAAAACGCCGAGAGACTGTTTGGCTTTGATCTGGGAGGATTTTAGAAAATGGATAATATCGTCTACCGGTATGAGGGCAGCGGCAGTAAGTACATCAATCTGACCAATCAGTGTCAGAACAGCTGTGATTTCTGTATCAGAAACAATGCAGTCGGAGTCAGCGGATATCACCTGTGGATTGAACGGGAGCCGACGGCAAAAGAGGTCATAAACGAGCTGGCGCGGCAGGGAGAGCCTTACGACGTCGTATTCTGCGGCTACGGTGAGCCTACGATGGCGCTTGACGTACTAAAGGAGGTGGCGGCGTGGGTCAAAGAGCAGGGCGGCACGACGCGGCTCAACACAAACGGCCTTGCCAACAGGTATTTTGGCAGGAATGTGGCTGAGGAGCTGGCAGGACTGATAGACGTGGCATCGGTGAGCCTGAACGAAGCGGATGCGAAAAAGTACGACGCCGTATGTCACAGCGTTTATGGAGAAGAGGCGTTTTATGACATGCTGGACTTTGCAAGAAAGGCCGGTGAAGCGGGAATAGATACGGTATTGTCGGTGGTGGATATTATCGGTGAACAGGACATAGAAAAATGCAGAAGGCTTGCCGAAGAGGCGGGCGTAAGGCTGAGAGTGCGCGAGTACTCTGACAAATAAAAAAGCTTATGGCAAAAAGGCGCAGGTTGAAACGCGAGAGGGGAAGGAAAAACGCCTATGTGACGGCGGCAATTTGGGTCGCGCTCGTATTAGGGGTCGTGCTTGTTGCGTTCGTTTTAGAAACAGGCATGGAGAGGGCGCAGAAGCAGGCGCAAAAGGCGGAGGCGGAGACATACGCCACTTTAGGGGAGCGCGCTGTCGCGGAAGGAGCAAAGGAGAGCGCCCAAGAGGAGTTTGACATCGCAGGCGGCTCTGCAGTAAAGGAGTTTGGCAAGGGAGAGACGTATATTGAGTATGGCGATATATGCGTCTCGGTGAATTACCCTGTCACGGGCATTGACAATATCGACGCAGAGATTACGAGAACGACGGAAAAGATACGCAGAGAGTTTGATAAGTTTTTGCAGGATCAGGAGGTAGAGGGTGAATATATCGCGGAGCTGAATACGGACTATGAGGCGTATATGGCGAACGAAAAGCTGGGCAGCGTCTATTTTGAAACGGACATGTATCTGGAGGGTGCGGCGCGTGCATCCCATACGGTCAAGACGTTGAATTTTGACTTTGAAACGGGCGAGGTTATTACGGTTCGCGACATGCTCAAAAGCGGAGGGTTGGAAAAACTGGCGGAGCTTTGCAAAAAGATTATGCTGGAGCAGCTGGAAGACGTCAATGCCAATGATATTGATGATACGGGACTGTATGCGGAATATGAGAATTTTGAAAACCTGCTTCTGACACGGGAAGGCCTGAGGGTGATTTTTAACGAGTATCAGATTTTATCGGGATTTTACGGCGTCGTTTCCGTCACCATCCCTTACAATGAAATTGAGGACTATCTCAATCTGGATCAGCTTGGTGTGCCGATGGAGGAGGTTTCTCCGAAGGTCGGCAAGTATAACGAAGCCGAGACACCGCCGACGCAGGAGGAACCGGCAGCTGCGGAGATGCCGATGGTCGCGCTTACATTTTCAGACGGACCGTCGGACGACTATACGGAGGATATTCTGGATGTTCTGGAGGAAAATAACGCCCATGCCACGTTTTTTGTCATCGGCAATAAGATACGGGGGCGGGAGGCGCTGCTGCAGAGGATGGAGGCCATCGGCTGTGAGGTGGGGAATCACGGCACTACCCACAGAAATCTGGCAAATACGACGGTATCGCAGGGGCTTTTGGAGTTTAAGGTGACCAACAGTATTTTGGAGGAGGCTGACGTGCTGGGTCATACGGCGTCACTGGTGAGGATGCCTTACTGCAACTCGGATGCGGATGTGACCGCGGAACTGCCTTACCCGGTGATTGACCGGTCTGTGGATTCAGACGATGTGTCCGGAAAGACGGCACAGGAAATTGCGGAGAAGGTCGTGAACGAAGCCGTGGACGGCAGTATTATAGAATTGCACGATACGGAGGCAAATACGGCGGAGGCGATGGAGAAAATTGTGACGGGGCTGAAGGAAAAGGGCTTCCGACTCGTTACGGTGACGGAGCTTTTAACCTATGACGGCAATGAGCTGGATGCCGGTCAGGTATACAGCAGCAAATAAAGTGTTGACAGATTGTGCATGTCATTATAAAATAATAAAGTACCGCGTGGGGCATTAGCTCAGTTGGTAGAGTGCCACACTGGCAGTGTGGATGTCAGCGGTTCGAGTCCGCTATGCTCCACCA
>QAKS01000048.1 GCA_003343685.1 Clostridiales bacterium
GTGCTTGATATTGATGTGCAGTCCAACGTGAGCAATGCTACGGTAGTGAATATGTCTCAGCGCAGCGTGGCGCTGGATATTGACAGGCTTTCCTCCAGAAGTGTGCCGATAGAGTGTGAAGTGGCAGGCGCCGTGAAGGAAGGGTATTATATGAGCGCGCCGGAACTGTCGTCTGCAACGGTCAAAATAGTGGGACCGATGACAGAGGTAAAAAAAGTCAAAAGCGCCGTGTGCAAGGTACCGGTAAACGGTCTGGCTGAAAGCGTGAAGGCGACGTATGAACTGACATTGCTGGATGAAAACGGGAAAGAGATCGTTTTGAACACTTCTGAGAGCAGCGTGCCATCGGTTGTCGTGACCATCAACGTGTACCATAAAAAGACTGTTCCCATTGAGGCGGATGCGGAGACACTCATAACAAACGTTAAGGACGGCTATGAGGTGACCGGTATAGAGATTGATCCGTTGGAGGTAGATATAGCGGGCGGTGCGGAGGCACTGGCAGCCATATCGAAAGTGACACTGTCGCCGATCAATATGGACGGGGCGGACAGCAGTGTCATTATGACCGCGGAGGTTGCGCCTTTAAAGGATGCCGAGGTTGTTTCGGCGGGCAGTATATCAGTCTATGTCAAAATTGCTGAAAAACATTCGGAAAAGACGTTTAATAATGTGCCGATAACAGTAAAAAATCTGGGAGAGGGGCTTAAGGCAAAAATTATTCAAGACAGTACGTCGGTTACGGTGAAGGGCGGACTTTCCGCTCTCGACGGGCTGAAGGCGAGAGACGTTGACCTGTATGCAGATCTTACAGGAAAGGGCACAGGAACCTACACTGTTGATGTAAAAGCTAACCCGATCGTAGGAATAGAGGATGGTGGAATAACAATAGAGAATACAAAGGTTACGGTAATCATAAGCTGATTTTTGATGGAGGAGCAGATGGAACATGTTTTAGAGGGCCTGTCTTTAAGACCGGGAGAGCCGGAGTCTCTCGTGAAAAAGCGGGCGGCAAAAAAACTGGCAGTCGACGAGTCTTCCATATCGGATATGGTGATTACCCGCAGATCGGTGGATGCAAGACATAAGAACGATATTTTAATAAAATATGCGGTGAGGGTATACACCGGGGGCGAGAAAAGACCGTGCCGCCGGGAGAACTTGAGAAAACCGAGCGGAGAAAAATTGCTCGCGGGGAGACCGGCTGTAATAGGTGCGGGTCCCTGCGGGCTTTTTGCAGCGTATTTGCTGGCAAAGGCGGGGCTTTGCCCTGTCCTGCTGGAGCGGGGAAAAGCTGTGGAACAGCGGGCCGCAGATATTGAGCGGATGAAGGAAAGCGCCGTTTTGAATACGGAAAGCAACGTGTGTTTCGGCGAGGGCGGCGCGGGCGCCTTTTCGGACGGAAAACTGACGGCAAGGGGAAAAAGTCCATATACACAGGAAGCGCTCGCTATTATGACAGAGTATGGCGCGGATGAATCAATCACCTATTGGGCGAAACCCCATCTTGGAACAGAAAACGTAAGACGTGTGTTTTCCGGTATTCGGAAGAGCATAGAAAATTTGGGGGGGACGGTCCTTTTCGGCGCGAAAATGACCGATATACAAGTCGTCGGCGGAGAACTGGCGGCGATTGTATATGAAAAAGACGGCGCTTTGGAGGAAATCAGGACAAATGCGGCTGTCTTGGCCATTGGACACAGCGCCAGGGATACGTTTGCCTCGCTGCTGCAGCGGGGCGTTGTGCTGGAGCGGAAGCCCTTTGCGGTGGGTGTCAGAATCGAGCATGCTCGGGAATTTATAGATAAAAATCAATACGGACGGTTTGCGGGAGAGCAGTCTCTCGGGGCGGCGGAGTATGTATTAAAGGCGCGTTCGGGCGCAAGGGGAGTGTACAGCTTTTGTATGTGTCCCGGCGGCGAGGTCGTATGCTCCGCGACAGAGGAGGGGATGACTGCCGTCAACGGAATGAGCTACTATGCAAGAGATATGGCAAACTCAAACAGCGCGATCGTCGCTTCCGTCATGCAGGAGGATATGGACGAGGGTCCGTTGGGCGGCGTTGCGTTGCAAAGACGCATTGAACGCGCGGCCTACAATATGTCGGGAGGATATGGCGCAGTCATAGAGACGCCGTCGGATTTTATCGGGAGAAGAGCGGGGCGGACGGGAGCGAGCCGTATCGCGTCGTCTTACCGACCCTATACGCGGGAAGGCGCGCTGCACAGATGTTTTCCCGAAGCTGTCGGCAGCGCGATTGCTGAGGGGCTCGTTGTGTTTGACAGGCAGATAAAAGGATTTATAGAAAACGGCCTGCTTGTGGGCGCAGAGACGCGGACTTCTTCGCCGGTGAGGATGACGCGCGGCGAGGATATGTGCGCCGTTGGCATAAAAGGGCTGTATCCGGCGGGGGAGGGCGCAGGCTATGCCGGAGGGATCGTATCGTCGGCAATAGACGGTATGAAGGCGGCAGACAAAATATTGGAGGAATACCATGATAAGCTTTAAAAAGTTCATTATCTACGGCGGGAACTACGGCAGCGGAAAGACGGAGCTTTCCATTAATACGGCTCTTAACATTGCGAAAACGGGAAAAAAGACGGTTTTGCTCGATATGGATATTGTCAATCCCTATTTTCGTTCGTCTGAAAAGCAGGAAATGCTGGAGAAGGCGGGTATCAGAGTGATTGCGCCGTGCTTTGCCAATACGGCTGTGGACGTGCCGTCGCTGCCGGCGGAAATATTTGCGCCCTTTGACGACAAAAGCATTGAAGCAGCAGTTTTTGACTGCGGCGGCGATCCCGTGGGCGCCGCGGCGCTGGGACAGCTGGCTCCCAGATTTATGGCACATGCGGACGATATGGAATTTCTCTACGTGATCAATACGATGAGACCGCTCCAGTCCACGGCGGACGAGATTATTGAAATGATGCGTCAAATTGAGTTTGCGTCTAAGCTCAGCGTAACGGGAATTGTATGCAACGGGAACATAGCAAATGCTACAGAGGCTGCCATGATAGAGGAGTCCATGAAAATTGTGGAAGAGGCGTCGGAGAAAACGGGCATTCCCATTCGTTTTACGGCTGTCAAACAGGATCTTCTGGAGCAGGTCAGTGTTGTGGATGGGGAGAAATATCCGATTATACTGTATATGCGTCCGGATTGGCTGGATGAAATTTTTTGATGGTGAAATTGCACAGAATGTTGAAAAAAGGCACAGAATGTGATATGGTGTAAGACAAAGTCTATTGACCGGAACGTGTTGCGGTTAAAATAAAGAGTTTAAGAGGAGATCTGATATGGCGAAGCTAACGATTGCAGTGGACACATGTAAGGGTTGTGGTCTCTGCGTAGACGCATGTCCCAAAGGGATACTGGCGCTGTCTACAGAGGTCATAAACGTAAAAGGCTATCATCCCGTCACGATCATCGACGAAAGCAAGTGCATTGGCTGCGCTTCCTGTGCGCGCATGTGCCCGGACGTGGTGTTTACGGTGGAGAAATAGGAGGAAAATATGGCAAAGAAACTGATGAAGGGCAGCGAGGCCATCGCCGAGGCTGCAATACAGGCGGGCTGCAGGTATTTCTTTGGATACCCCATCACGCCTCAGAACCAGATACCGGAGTATATGAGCAGGCGTATGCCGCAGGTGGACGGCTGTTTTTTACAGGCGGAAAGCGAGGTCGCGGCGATCAACATGGTATACGGAGCCGCAGGGGCGGGCGCAAGGGTTATGACGTCGTCGTCGAGCCCGGGCATCAGCCTGAAACAGGAGGGCATCAGCTATATTGCGTGTGCTGAGCTGCCGTGCCTGATCTGCAACATCGTCCGTACAGGACCGGGTCTGGGCGGCATACAGCCGTCTCAGGGAGACTATTTCCAGGCGACGAAGGGCGGCGGACACGGCGATTACCGTCTGGTGGTGCTGGCGCCGTCTTCCGTACAGGAAGCTGCGGACATGGTATCGCTGGGTTTTGACATTGCGGACGATTACAGAATACCGGTCATGCTGCTGGGTGACGGTATGATAGGGCAGATGATGGAGCCGGTTGAATTTGGTGTGCATGAGAAGAGAGAATTGCCGAAGAAGGACTGGGCCTGCACCGGTTGGGATGGAAAATCCAGAAAAAGAGCGATTATAAATTCTCTCTACATCGAGCCGGAGGAGATGAAGGTCGTGGCCGACCGCCTCGCGGAGAGATACGAGCTGATTAAGAAAAATGAGACCCGCGTGGAAGAGTTCATGATGGACGACGCGGAATACTGCATTGCCGCTTATGGAACGACGGCGAGAATCGCCAAGAGTGCGGTGAAGAAAGCGCGCGCAAAGGGAATTAAAGCAGGGGTCATCCGCCCCATTACAGTATGGCCGTTCCCCTCGGAGGCTTATGCGAAAGCGGCCGATAAGGTGAAGGCGTTCCTCGGCGTGGAAATGAGCGCCGGACAGATGGTGGAGGACGTTCGCCTTGCGGTAAACGGAAAGAAACCGGTTCATTTCTTGGGCGTTATGGGAGGATATGTTCCCACACAGGCTCAGATGGTGGCAAAGCTGGAAGAGATCGCAAAGGAGGGTAAATAAAGATGGCAGTGGTTTTTGAAAAAACGAAAATGCTGACAGATGCGCCGTTCCATTATTGCCCCGGATGCACACATGGGATTGCCCACAGACTGGTGGCGGAGTGCATCGAGGAAATGGGAATGGAGGAGAATTGCATAGGTATTGCACCCGTAGGCTGTGCGGTATTTGCATATAACTATTTTAACTGTGACATGATGGAGGCCGCTCACGGCAGGGCACCGGCAGTTGCTACAGGTGCAAAGCGCGTGAATCCGAATAATCTGGTATTTACCTATCAGGGCGACGGAGATTTGGCGTCCATAGGTGCGGCCGAGATCGTTCATGCCGCCCACAGAGGAGAGAAGATTACGGCAATCTTCCTGAACAACGCTATTTACGGTATGACCGGCGGGCAGATGGCGCCGACTACGCTGGTGGGTCAGGTGACGACGACCTCGCCTTACGGACGGCAGAAGGAACATTGCGGGGCACCGATCCGCATGTCCGAAATGCTGGCAACGATAGACGGAGCCGCCTATATAGAGCGCGTTTCGCTGCACGACGTACCAAACATCATAAAGGCAAAAAAAGCGATTAAAAAAGCGTTTGAATGTCAGATGGAGGGCAGGGGTTTTTCTATGGTAGAGATTCTGTCCACATGCCCCACAAACTGGGGGATGACGCCGAAGGCGGCAATAGAATGGCTGAAAGAGAATATGATTCCGTATTATCCTCTGGGCGTTATGAAGGAGGCGAAATAGTATGACTCACGAAATGATCAGTGCAGGATTTGGCGGACAGGGCGTTTTGCTGCTGGGGCAGCTGCTTGCGTATGCAGGCTTGAAGGAGGGCAAGGAGGTTTCTTGGCTGCCTTCCTATGGGCCGGAGATGCGCGGGGGCACTGCAAACTGCAGTGT
This sequence comes from Clostridiales bacterium, assembly GCA_003343685.1. Taxonomy (GTDB): domain Bacteria; phylum Bacillota; class Clostridia; order Christensenellales; family Christensenellaceae; genus QAKS01. The sequence continues at coordinate 5,477 of QAKS01000048.1, forward strand.
GATTGTCTCCGATGAGGAGATCGGTGCGCCGGTCGTTGTGGAGGCGGATGCCGTTGTGGCCATGAACCGTCCCTCGCTGGATAAGTTTGAAAAAAGCGTTAAGCCGGGCGGAAAACTTTTTATCAACAGCTCGCTGATTGATAAAAAGTCGGAAAGAGACGATATTGAAGTATACTATGTTCCGGCTACGGAGCTTGCCGATAAGATCGGCAATACCCGTGTGGCAAATATAGTGATGTTGGGGGCGTATCTGGAGGCAACGGGAGTGGTATCCCCTGATTCCGCAATAGATTGTTTGGCGGCGTCGTTCGGAGAGAAAAAAGCTCATCTGATTCCGATGAACCGGGAGGCGATCGAAAAGGGTGCTGAGAGCATCCGGCAGTAGAAAAAGAGGAGTGTACGGGGCGGTCTGCTTTTGGCGTCCGCCCTTGTTTTTTACTTATGATGAGACTGATCAAAGCATGCAATTATATTGTCGTCAAGCTGTTGGAACTGATGCTCAGACCTTTTAAGGTGAAGGACAGGGCTGTCTTTGTATCCTATTTTTCGGAGCATCCCGAGGGCAATCTCAAGTGCATGCTGGAGGAAATGCGCAGGAATTACGATATTCCTCTCGTGACCCTTTTTTCGTCCTACGGAAAGGGGCTTGCGGCGAAAATAAAGTTTGTCGGACATACACTGAAAGAGACATACTATTACAGTACGAGCAGGCTGATTCTTCTGGAAGGAAACAGCTATGTGCTCTCTGTCATCAAAAAGAAAAAAGGTGTCACGGCGGTGCAGGTGTGGCATGCGGCAGGTGCTTTTAAAAAATTCGGCGCCGATACCGACAGGTTCTATGCCATATCCGGGATCGATGCGGCGCTTGTAAGTTGTCCGCAGGTGACGAAAATTTATGCGCAGGCATTGAACGTAGAGGAGAGCAGGGTGTTTCCCGTGGGCATCCCCAGGGCAGACGTGTTCTGTGAGCGGGAATTTCTCTCCCGGGCGCGGCAGCAGGTGGAGCGAAGATACCCGCGGCTGAAGGGTAAAAAGACGGTTTTATATGCGCCTACGTTCCGGGGAAGCGGAATAGACGATATCAACAGAAAAGAGATTGATTTGGAAAAGCTCAGGCAGATGGAGCAGGAGGGATATGCCTTGATGATGCGCAGACATCCGCTGATGGAGCGCACGGACGTGAAAGAGATCGCGGACGTAAGCGATATGGATCTGATGGAGGCGCTGGCGGCGGCGGATATTCTGATAACGGACTATTCCTCGGTCATCTTTGAATTCAGCCTGCTGGACAGGCCGATGATTTTTTTGGCTCCCGATGAAGGAGACTATGAAAAGGAGAGGGGCTTTTATTTCGGGTATGAAGGGTTTGTTCCGGGGCCTGTGGTACACAGTGAGGGCGAGGTGTTGAAATGCTTGAAAAAGGACGATTTTGAGCCTGAAAAGAGAAAGCGTTTTGCCGAAAAATTTACATATGGTTTTGACGGAAGGGCTACGGAGCGCGCAGTGGAAAAAGCTGTAGAGATTGGAAAAATAAAAAAATAATGTATTTATGAATAGACGTGCGGCGTTTTTATCATAATACGCATAAGAAGACAATATTTATGCGGAGGATGATATGAAGAAAATAACTTGTGTTCTGATTGTAATGGTGCTTGTTGCGGCGCTCGTGGGCTGCACAAATGTGGACAAAAACAACACTGCGGCAACGCCTTCGGCAGCGCCGATGGAAAGCGTCGCGCCGACTGCCGCAGCAACAGCAACGGCTGAGACTACGGTCATGCCGGAGCTGGTTCCGTCGCCGACAAATGCAGCGACAGAAACACCGGCAGGCAGCGCAAAGGCAACGGAGACGGTAATACCCAATAGCACGGGCACGGCAGGTAAGTAACAGAAGCCGCGTACAACGGATATTGAAGTATTAGAGAAAATTGTATTGACAGGGCGCTTTTTTTGTTATATAATCCATGAGTAGCGAAAAAAGCGCCGCTTTTTTTTGCCGAAGAAAGTGGACTCTGCGTCTGTAGCTCAGCTGGATAGAGCAACGGCCTTCTAAGCCGTAGGTCCTGGGTTCGAATCCCCGC
>QAKS01000073.1 GCA_003343685.1 Clostridiales bacterium
ATACATATACAGCGGCGGATAGTCGGCAAAGCCTGCCGACTCATAAAAGGAATTGAGCCCGCCGGAATAGAGATCACTGGCCCAAACTTTAAAACAGGTGATATCCGTCTCATATCCCTCGTTTACAGAAGCGACATAAATACGCAGTAAAAACGCCGCGGCAAATATGCAGACAACAGCTGTTTTGCCGGACAGAAATCGTCCCAGCCGGGGAGCCCATTTTCCGGTATAAATCAGAAACAGAAGAATACCGCAGAAGATTGACATGACGGCAATTCCGAGATTGTTGTAGGTAATATCAGGGTAATTTTCCTCGTCCTCGATTTCTCCGGCAGGCGCTGCGCCGCCGTTCCCTCCATATCCCAAACTGCCTATCAGCGTATAGGTTGTTCCTTCGGCAGGCATTACATCCAGCTTTTCGCATGTAACCTCGGCAATGTATGCCGTGCCGGTGCCAAGGTTGCCCGTATTTCCAATGCCGATGCGCAAATAATACGCCTGATCCTCATCGACATTTGTCCTTACACAGAGCTTCATTTGCTTCCATGCGCCATCTGTATCGGTTATCCCCTCGGACTGTGCGATCTGGTCCGCAAAATCCATATTTAAGCTGGCTTCCGAACCGGATATGCCTTCTGCCTTTACCATAGCGGTTATCTGGTATGTCGTTTCCGGCTCAAAATAGACGTATTGCCCAATGTAAGCATACCCTTCTTCGGGCAATGCCAGCTTTGCCACTGTCTGCCCCGACTCTTCTGAACGTTCCAGAGTTCCTCCGCCTGACTCAAATTCCCACCACGACGGCGCCTCGTTCTGCCAGTCGGAAAAGTCCGTATTTGCCAGGTATTCCCCTTCTGCCGATACCACAGTAGGAACCGCCGTCAGAAGCAATACTGCCAGCACTGTTAAAAGCTTTATCAATCTGCGTCTTTTCAATAGCTTATCTCCGCGTTTTTAATATGGTATATCTCGGTTTCACCCGTTATCAGGATCACATCAAAGCGCATCGGCGTTTGGAGAAGCCCATTTTCGGCAGCATAGGTCTCCGCTGCCCTGATAAGACTTCTCTTTTTGGTAGCAGTGATCGCCTCAAGGCCGCTGCCGTATTTATCGCTTCGCCGCGTCTTAACCTCAACGAAAACAGTACAGTCGCCATCTTTTGCGATAATGTCAATTTCCCCGTGACAGATGTAGTAATTACGGTTCAGAATCGTATATCCCTTTTTTTCAAGATATTCCGCGGCGGCGGCTTCCCCTCTGTCCCCGAGGTTCTTGGCATATCTGCTGTTCACTGCAATATTTTCCTTAAAAAACTCATCCTGTGTATTTCCGTCGGCCCGTTTTCCATTATAGCACAAATATGTTGCTTCGTACCATATCCTTTATGCTTTCCAAATCCATATTCAGGGTATTTTTTGTCGTATTCTCTCATAATACGGTCACGAGTAACCTTTGCAACAATTGAGGCGGCGGCAATGGAGTATACCTTTGCGTCTCCCTTTACGATTGGGGTATAGGGAATTTCCAACTCCAGACCGGTAATATAATCGGCATAAAGATAATCCGGTTTGACAGACAGGCCCGTCACTGCCTTTTGAAAGGCCAGCCGGGCTGCATTCAGTATATTGATTTCCTCAATCACGTCCACATCCACAATGCCGACGGACCACGAAAGCGCACCCGCCGCAATGTCCTCATACAGCGCCTCTCGTTTTTTTTCGGAGAGCTTTTTGGAATCGTTGATTCCTTCAATTATATGTGCAGAATCCATAATGACGGCAGCAGCTACGACAGGACCGGCCAACGGACCCCTGCCCGCTTCGTCAGCGCCTGCCATAACAAGACCCTGTTGAGCTGCTTCTCTTTCAAAGGAAAAAAAATCACGTTCCATTTCTATGGCCTTTCAAATGAAATGCGGCCGATTGCACCGTTTTTAAACTCATCGAGCAACATCCGTGTGCCGCGCTCAGTATCGGGCACACCACCCTTTTGGAGAAATCCTCTACTTTTGCAAATGGCTTCCATAACGTCCCATGGCTGCTCAGAAAGCGTTTCCAGCTTATATCTCGCCATCAGCTTTTCGGGAACAGCCTCGGTAAGAAAGGAAATCAAATAAAAAGCCAGCTCCTCCTCGTCAAGAATATCCTGACGGATACTTCCGATAAGTGCAATGGACGCACCTGACTTTTCATCCTCTATTTTGGGCCAAAGCAGCCCCGGCGAATCCATGATTTCCAGATAAGGAGAAAGCTTCACCCACGCCAGGCCGCGCGTTACTCCGGGTTTATTGCCCTCTTTCAGCTTTTTGTTGCCCGCCAGCCTGTTTATAATGGCAGATTTTCCCACATTTGGGATTCCGCAGACTGCTGCCCGCACAGTCTTATTGCGCCCTTTTGCCGCATATTTTTCAATCACCGGGTCTGCGCAGGCCAATATAGCGGCAAGAAGCTTTTGCGTGTTGCCTCCCGCGGCGCTGTATGCGATACAGTTCATCCCTTCGCTTTTAAAATAATTTATCCAGCTGTTTGTAATATTCTCGTCTGCCAAATCTGTCTTGTTTAAAACATAAAGCTTTTCTTTATTCTGAAGCATAGCCTCTACATCCGGATTGAGGGAACTCTTCGGCGCCCGTGCATCCAATACCTCAATTACTATGTCGATCAGTTTCAGTTTTTCCGCAAGGGCGCGCCGTGTTTTTGTCATATGCCCCGGATACCAGTTTATATTCATACTTTCTATCCTTTCAGCCCTATTTGTCAAAATTATTAATATCTGAAAAATCCGGAATACGATTATGAAAAACAGCAACCTCCCGGAAACCGATCTGCTTCAGCAGCTCCAAAGCGATGTCAAAATTCCTTGCAAGATCATCTGTTTTATGGGCATCGGACCCCAGCACAATAATTTTCCCACCCAATTCTTTATATCTTTTCAGTATTTCGACATTTGGATGCGGATACCCAAGTCCATACCGAATACCCGATGTATTTACCTCGAGTCCCTTATCATTTTTTATTAAAAGGTTCAGAATTTCATCGAGAATATCTGCAAATTCGCTGTAGCATATTTTCTTTTCCTCATAGCCGCCATATCTGACGACATAATCCAAATGTCCATAAACGTCAAATTCACTGCGATATAGTTTTATGTTTTCCAACACTTCGCTAAAATACCGCATATATGCTTCTTTTCTGGTAACTCCTTCAAAAAAGCTGCTGTCCATGGCCATATCCTTTTTGCATACAATATGGGAAGAACCAATAATATAATCAAAAGAATATTGATTGGTTACGGCTTGAATTTTTTCCGCAATGTCAGGCTGCAGACCAATTTCAATCCCAAAATTCGTTTGCATCGCTTCCTCGTTGCTGCATGCAAGATACTTTGCTCTGTAGACTGAAATATCAAGAGTCCTTAAATCCGTTTTTAAACCCGTATAATCGTCCCAATGCTCCGTAAAAGTAATCTCATCAACACCTTTTTCCCTCGCTGCGTATATATATGCGCTCATTTCGGATATGCCGTCGTGTGATATTGTTGTGTGAACATGAGAATCTTTCATAGTTTCTGCCTCGCTGCCATTTAAAATAAAACAGGCTGCTCTTTGTAAGAGCAGCCCTTTCCCGAGATTATTTCTCTCTGATTCTTGCTGATTTGCCGACTCTGTCACGCAGATAGAACAGCTTAGCCCGGCGTACAGCGCCGCTTCTGACCTTCTCAATGTGGTCAATCTTCGGCGAGTGAAGCGGAAGCGTTCTCTCAACGCCGATGCCGTAAGAAACGCGCCTTACCGTAATCGTTTCTCTGGCGCCGCCGCCCTGCCTTGCGATCAGATAGCCTTCAAATACCTGAAGACGCTCTCTGTTACCCTCTTTGACCTTCAGATAGACCTTAAGCAAGTCACCGATTTCAATCTGAGGGAGATCCGAACGCATCTGGCTCTCTTCAACAAATTTAATAAGATCCTGCACGTTATGATGCCTCCTTCCATTTTAGAGCGTTCATACGGTAATATCCACCCAGCGGACCACTCCTCATCACAAACATTAGGATTATATCACAGAATATCTGTTGATGGCAATACTTTTTTGCCTTTATTTATCGTTTTTCTCAGAATGAATCGGCAATAAACCTTTTCAGCTCGTCCTCGCCCATTGCACCGACCTTCTTTTTGATCATTGTGCCGTTTTTCAGGATGACCAGCGTCGGAATGCTGACAATTTTGAATTTGGATGCTACGTCAGGAGCTTCGTCAACATCCACCTTGCCAAAAACAAAATCATCGCCCATCTCCGCGGAAACCTTTTCAAAAACGGGTGCGAACATTTTGCAGGGACCGCACCATGTCGCCCAAAAATCAATTATGGCAGGCTTCTCACTGTTTTCAATTTCATGAAAGTTATCGTTTGTTACGGTAATATAGCTCATTGTAATTCTCCTTTTGTAATGATATTGACCATTTTAAACTCGTCGCGTGTAAGTTCTCTTACTTTTGGCTCAAACAGGCGGATTGCCAGATATCCGATGGCAAGAAATACAACGCCGGATAAGAACGCCAGCAGATCTCTGTCCACTGCGACAAACAGGTCGTTAAATATATAATACCCCAAAAATATACCGATTAACAACATAACGAGCGGAATTCCATAAGCAATTAACGAAAATTTCAAAACATTTTCCCCCTTGCTTTCCAAAACTACTTTGTCCCCGGGTTCGGCGTCAAGACTATTGGCAACGTCAATCTCTACTTCACTCATATCCTTCAGCATCCCACATGCCTTGCATTTGCCGCATGCCGATGAACGCTTAAAGAGGACCACCGCCCTATTCCCGTCTGTTCTGATTACCTGTCCGCTTTCCAGCATTATTCTTCATCCCCTGACGCCGTCACTGCGATTCCCAGATCTCTTAGCTGTACATCGTCTACTGCCGACGGCGCATCCGTCATCAAATCCGAGGCGTTCTGTACCTTCGGGAAGGCGATGACATCTCTGATGCTGTCGCACCCGCCGAGAATCATTGCCAGTCTGTCCAGTCCGTATGCCAAACCTCCGTGGGGAGGTGTTCCGTATTGAAACGCCCCCATCATAAAGCCAAAGCGTTTCCATGCTTCCTCGTGGGAAAAGCCCAATGCCCGGAACATGCGCTCCTGTATCTCGGCATCGTGTATTCTGATGCTTCCGCCCCCGATTTCATTTCCGTTCAACACAATGTCATACGCCTTTGCCCGCACTTGGTCGGGAGCGGACTCGAGTTTATCCAGATCCTCATCCATAGGCGCCGTAAAGGGATGATGCATTGCCACATAGCGTCCTTCCTCCTCGCTGTATTCAAATTGAGGAAATTCCGTAATCCACAGCAGATCAAATTTAGACTCGTCGATAAGCCCAAGTTTTTTCGCTACATGGAGACGAAGTGCACCGAGGGAATCATAAACGACCTTGTTTCTGTCTGCCACAAACAAAAGAACGTCTCCCGTTTCCCCGCCCATGGCTTTAATTACAGCATTCAATTCGTCTTCTGTCAGGAACTTTGCGATCGGCGAATTTGCGCCGTCCTCCTTCATGTTGATCCATGCCAGACCTTTTGCGCCATACGTCTTGACGTACTCCCCAAGGGCGTCAATTTCCTTTCTGGAAAGACCCGCATGTTTCACATTGATGCCGCGTACACTGTGCCCCGGCTTCGCCATAGAGGAAAACACCTTAAAACCACAGTCCTTCACCACGGCTGTGATATCCGTAAGCTCCATGCCAAAGCGCGTATCCGGCTTGTCGCTGCCGAATCGGTTCATTGCCTCAGCATATTTGATGCGGCGCAGCGGCAGAGCTATGTCGATATTAAGAGCATCCTTAAAAATTTGCTTGATCAGTCCCTCGTTGATTTTGATAATGTCATCCACCTCGATAAACGACAACTCCATATCAATCTGCGTGAACTCCGGCTGCCTGTCGGCGCGCAGATCCTCGTCGCGGAAGCATCTGGCTATCTGAAAATACCTGTCAAATCCACTGACCATAAGCAGCTGCTTAAAAATCTGAGGCGACTGGGGCAATGCGTAAAACCTGCCTTTATGTACGCGGGAGGGAACGAGATAATCCCGCGCGCCCTCGGGCGTGCTCATCTGCAGTATGGGCGTCTCTATTTCCAGAAAGCCGTTGTCGTCCAAATATTTCCGCGCAGTCATGGCGATTCTGCTCCGCAGCATCAGATTGCGCTGCATATCAGGCCTGCGGATATCGAGATATCTGTATTTAAGCCTAAGATCGTCGCGCACATTCGACCCCTCGACGATCTCAAAAGGAGGCGTCTCTGCGGTGCTCAGTATTTTCAGCTCGCTTACGGCAACCTCGATAGCACCTGTTTTGAGCGCCTTATTCACATTTTCGGCGCTTCTCTTTTTCACCGTTCCCCGCACCGCAATGACAAACTCACTCCGAAGTGTTTCCGCACCTGCAAAGGTTTCCGTCTCGCCTGCGCTGCCGTCAAAAACCAGCTGTATTTTTCCGCTTCTGTCGCGCAGCCATACAAAAATCAATCCGCCAAGGTTTCTGCGGCTGTCTACCCAGCCCATCAGCGTTACCTGCTCTCCGGTATTGCTTTCGTCAAATTCTGCACAATATCCCGTGCGTTTCCATCCATCCAGTGATCTGTTCATTTTATATATCTCTCCATTTCACCGACAATATTTTCGAGTTCTATTTCGTGCTCAGCGCCTTCCTTCATATCGCGCAAATTGGCCTTCCCGTTTTCCAGTTCGTTATCTCCCAGCACCAGAGTAAAACGGGCTCCTGACTTATTGGCATATTTCATCTGAGCCTTGACGCTTCTTGCACAGTGGTCCATATCGCATGGGATCCCTGCATCCCTCAGCTTCGCCGTCATCAAAAAGCCCTGCTGTCTTGCATGTTCTCCCATCGTGCAGATATACAGCGGCAGTTCGTCCTTTTTCCCGATTGCAATACCCGCTCCATCCAGCACCATCAGGAGACGCTCCATGCCCATGCCGAAGCCGACGCCAGGCATATCCGGGCCGCCCAGCTCCTGAATCAGGCCGTCGTACCGCCCGCCTCCGCACACTGTACCCTTCGCGCCGATTTCGTCCGATATGATTTCAAACACTGTTTTTGTATAATAGTCCAAACCGCGGACGATCAGCGGATTGACCGCATACTCAATTCCCAGCAGCGCAAGATATCCCTTGAGCGACTCGAAATGGCTGTTACAGTCGCCGCAGAGATAGTCTATAATCTTCGGCGCATCGGCAGCCAGCTCAGAACAATGTTCCTCCTTGCAGTCCAGCAGCCTCAAAGGATTTTTGTGCAGCCGTGTTTTGCATGTGTCGCAAAGTTCATTTTCCCGCTGCTCATAATAGGCGACGAGCGCATCGTTATAAGTCTTTCTGCACTCCTTGCAGCCAATGGAGTTAATATTCAGTTTAAGCTTTGTTATGCCAAGCTCCCGCAGCACTGTCCACGCGAGATTGATAATTTCCGCATCTGCCGACGCATCCGGCGCACCAAAAAACTCTACGCCGAACTGGTGGTGCTCTCGAAGACGTCCGGCCTGAGGATTCTCATATCGAAACACGGGCAGCGCCAGATAGTACATCTTAGTGGGCTGCGGCCCCGCAGCCATTCCGCTTTCGATAAAGGCTCTCGTTACGCCGGCAGTCCCTTCGGGGCGGAGCGTAATCGAACGGTCTCCCTTATCGTTAAAAGTATACATCTCCTTCTGTACTACATCGGTCGTATCTCCCACGCCGCGCAAAAACAGCTCTGTATGCTCAAAAGTCGGGACGCGTATTTCAGAAAAATGAAAGCGTCTCGTAATATCTCTTATTTTTTCTTCCACATACTGCCATCTATAACTCTCGTCCGGCAGAATGTCCTTTGTCCCCTTCGGGGCCCTCATTTTTATCATATTCATTTACCTCCGGTCATACCTGAAAATTATACTTTTATTAGGGTAAAAAGTCAACAATCGCCGGAACCGCCAAACAGGCGCAGCTTACGCGCAGCCATCTCCTCTGTCCGAGAAATATACTGCTCAATATTTTTTACGTTCGGACTTCGTTCAATCCTGTTTCGCTCACCAAACAGGCGCTTTGACATTCCCCCGGCACCGTAGGCAAGAATGGAGGCCGTCTCCTCCATAATGTCAATATTATAGACACATTCCGTTCCCGGCAGTGCAAATCCCACGTTTTCCAAATTCCCCGTCATATATTTCTGCCGGTACATGTAATACGGCCTATATCCATGTCCCATCAAATCAAGCTCTGCCGCCTCTACGGTTTGTTCCGCATCTACGCTGCTCATAAAGCCCTTCGCATTTTCCATGCCAAACTTTGAAGCGCGCTTGATAGCCAGCGTATGCACTGTAATATTTGCAGGG
>QAKS01000007.1 GCA_003343685.1 Clostridiales bacterium
CCGGCTTTTATCGTCGTCACAACGCCGTTGTCGTCTATTTCTCCCTCGCCCTCCACAACATAATAGTACTCTGCGTTATCCATGTGATAGTGCTTTGCTATAGAACACCCCTGTTCAAACACCATGTCGCTGAACATTTTCGTATGCGCCGGAAGCGCCGAACCCGAACTTATGTGTTCAAACAAGACACTGCCTTCCCCACCGCACGTATTTGCGCGAACTTCTTGTTCTCTCTCTGAATTTCTGATAATCATCTGTATTCTCCACGTATCATAAAAGCAACAGTTGAGCCTTTCCCAAACCTGTCGGGGCTCTTTGGATCAGTCAAATTCTCCTGATGCCGGACGGTTCACATCCGATGTTCTTCCCTTACAGGCTGTCCCAGCCGTGCTCTCTCAGGAATGCCTCTACCTCGTTTCTCTCTTTTGAGCTGCGCGCACCGATATCCTGCGCCTCCAAATAGCCGCAGGCATTGGCCAGCTCGCCGACCCTCCGCATGGGGTATCCCTGCAGATATCCATATATGAAGCCGCCCTGAAACGCGTCGCCCGCTCCCGTCGTATCCTTAATTCCGCCGCCGCTGAACGCAGGCACAAATTCCACCTCCAGCTCTCCGTTCTGCTTATGCGCAATCACGCAGCCATCCGCGCCAACAGTGATAATCAGTACCGTAGGCTTCAGCTTTTCGTACAGTTCCGCCGCGGCTTTCTCTATGTCCTTTTCATCCGTCAAATCGGGAATCGCGCCGGAACACAGCTTCAACAGATCTATCTGGGAACACGTATCCAGGAAAAGCTGGGGATTTGAATATCCGTACTCATACAGAAAATGCGGTGCAATATCAATATCCATGGATGTCACAACTCCGTGCTCGCGGCACATCTTCGCCACGTGATAAAGCGGGTCCATCGGCATTTGCAGCATCTCCATGTGAACGGCTTTCGCTCCGCAGATATAGTCTGAAAGGGCCTCCAGCTCCTCCCATTCAAAGTTGCCTCCCTCCATAGGATGCATCACATGACAGCGCTCTCCGTTTTTCGGGTTAACAAACACCCACGCCAAAGCAGTTCTTTTTCCCGGTATTTTCGTACAATGAGTCTGGTCGATGCCGTCCCGGGCGAAATCCTTTACCACCTGCTCGGCGTAGGCATCGTCACCCATTTTTCCGATATGTCCGCATTTCATGCCCAGCTTGCTCACCTGCGTCAGACAGTCCACCGCTACGCCGGTCGCTCCATACTGCATATAGTCGATGGAGTTGATTTTTTCTTCAGCCTCGGGAAACTTCGTCATAAAAGCGATAATATCAACATTGATTGCCCCGATAGATACTACATCCACTTTCTCTGCCATTTTTCCTCTCCTCTCAAACCTCTATATTTATGTTTTTAAAAATCTTTTTTGCCTCTTGCACAAGACAATCCACCCGCTCCGACGGTAATACCTCCGCCGCTTCCATGAGAAAGTGCGTCTCCATTGCATCATGCTTCGATAATGCCAGCTTGTGAAACGGCAGCACATCCATTCTCTCTGCGCCTGCGTCAGCCGCAACTTCGGCAATCGCAGATAACTCCTCCGCTGTATCGTTAAATTCCGGTATCAGCGGAACTCTCACAATAATATGCGCGTTTTCATCGCCAAGACGCCGGATATTGCGCAGGACGTCCTCGTTTGTCTTTCCCGTAAAATTTCTGTGCTTTTCAGGATCCGTATGCTTTACATCGTATAAAAACGTATCTATCAGACCCACTGCAGGCTCAATCGCCTCCCACGGCACAGCGCCGCACGTCTCCACTGCTGTATTGATACCGCTGTCCCTCGCGGCTGCCAACAGATCATATGCAAACTGCTTCTGCACAAACGGCTCTCCTCCCGACAGCGTCATTCCGCCGCCGCTCTGCCGGTAAAACACCGCATCGCGCACCACTATATTTATGACCTGCTCTACTGTCATTTCTTCGCCATACATGCGCCGCGCCCCCTCGGGACACGCCATAATGCAGGTTCCGCAGAGTGTGCACTTTTCCCTGTTCGTAATACTCTTGCCCCCCACAATGGATATCGCACTTCGGCTGCACGCGCTTACACACATTCCGCATCCGGTACACTGCTGTTTAAATACGAAAAGGCTTTTTTCCCTCAGTCCCTCCGGATTTGCGCACCATTTGCACCGCAGCGGGCACCCGGACAGGAATACAATCGTCCTGATTCCGGGTCCGTCATGGAGAGAATGTCTCTCTATGTTGAATACATTTCCCACTGCCGCCACCTATATCACCTGATGCTCTGTACGCGCAATAATCTGGTTTTGCAGATGCGGGTCAAGATTTGTAAAGAGCGCACTGTATCCTGCTACTTTGACTACCAGACCCTTATATTCCTCGGGGTGAACCTGTGCATCCTTCAGCGTATCAGCCGACACCACGTTGAACTGCACCTGAAATCCCTGCAGTTCGAAGAACGCCCTGATCAGCGCCGTAAATTTCTCAATGCGCTCCCTGCCGGATACCGCCGTAGGATGCAGCTTCATATTGTAAATTGTACCGTTTGTCGCACGGATATGATCCAGCTTTGCCACCGAATGCATTGCCGCCGTTGCACCCGAAAGATCCGTTCCCGTATCCGGAGATACGTTGTCTGCGGTCGTGCTTCCCGCCAGTCGTCCGTCCGGCGTCGCTCCAATACTCTCTCCTGTGTAAGCGTTTGCCGCCAGCGTCTGAGGAGACGGACAATAGGTTCCTCCGTGAGCCGGTGTATATTTCGTCAGCTCGTCATAATACCAGTTCATGGAATCCCTCACAATATAGTCCACATCGTCTATATCGTTTCCGTATTTTGCCGCATCCAACATTCTTCTGCGAAGCAGCTCGCTGCCCTCCCAGTTGTTTTCCAAGGCTTTATAAAGCTCGGCAGGCGTGCATGTATGTTTTTCAAACACCTCGGTCTTCATGGCATACAGCGCATTTCCGACGTTAATCGCACCGTGGCATATGGACAGCGTATTGTTGTAGTTGGGGCCGCCACCCGCCTCCACGTCTTTTCCAATCTCAATACGGTAGTCCAGCACAGATGACAGGAATGGGCATGGTGTCAGCTCTTCATGCGCCCGCGACGTTACTTCGTCAAACATCGGAATCATAGAAATGTAGAAATCCAACTGCTGTCTGTATGCTTCGACCACTTCCTCATAGCTCTTCATATCCGCCAGCGTTTTTCCGGAAGGCAGAACACACGTTCCCCTGTCCTTATTCTCGCCGCCGTCCAACGCAATTTCCAGAACCTTCAGCAGATTGATATGGCAGCATCCGGCATTGATCGTGTTGTGTTTTCCCGGAACGATCGGCTCGCAGCAGCCGTCTACCGCCCAGTCTCTCGCATCCTCCAGGCTGACCCCCAGCCTCATGAGCATCGGGATCGTCACCTCGTCGTTAAACATACCGGGTTGCCCGCCGCCGTGCGCAACAATTGTCTCACAGCACTTTGTCATAAACTTCGACGACGTCTGCGGACAGATTCTTGCTATTGTAGTAGGCTCCTGTAATTTAATCGTTCCCGTCGCCTCCAGCGTCAGATAGCTTACGTCATTGCTGGCGTCAGCTCCCTTTTTCGTCTGGCCTCCCAATGTCAGCGTCTGGAACATGGGATATCCGTGCATTTTCCGTGTATGGCTCATCGCCCGGATTTTCCTGATCTGATTGCACTTCAGGAAGAAGCACTGCAGCAGTTCCAGCGCGCTGTCGTGATCAATCGCTCCCTTTTTCACATCCGCCTCATAATAGGGCTGCAGATACTGGTCAAACCTTCCAAAGGACATGGAGTGCCCGTTGGACTCAATCTGTAAAATCAGATGCAGCATCCAGTAGCTCTGCAGGGCTTCGTGGAAGCTTTCCGCTCCAAACTCCGGAACCTTGCGGCAGATGCGGGCAATCTCCAGCAGTTCCGCTTTCCTGTCTGCATCCATAATGCCTTCCTTCGCCATTCTTTCCGCTTCGTCCGCATATCTGTTGGCAAAGGTAATGGCTGCCTGCATAGATATAATCGCACTCTTCAAGAAGATGATGCTTCGCGCTGCTTCGGGATCCTGGCGCTTTCTGCCCCACTCTTCAATGTAAGCGTTCGCCTTTGCAATTTCATGACCCAGACCGTCTCTGATAATTCTTTCAAAATTCGCAATGACATGCCCGTCTCCCGTCGTCATACGTCCGGAGTTTGTAACTACGCCGTTAAAATCGCCGTGTGCGGCATTCCAGCAGGAGGCGTATTCCTTCGGCATAATCAGCTCCAGCTCATCCTTGCACTTGTCAAAATGCGTACGGCCTTCCCAGTAAGGGGCAATTTTTTTCAGCGCCTCGGCGTCTTTTTCCGAGATGGTAAACTTATCGAGCATACGCTCCGACAGTGTGGGAATTTCATCTACCAGCCAATCAATTCCGTATTCGGGGAATATGGGTGCTGCGTCGAACTTGCCCGCCTGGTTGCCCACAATCAGCTCCCCCTGTTCTATAAACACCGTTTGGTTTTCCAATATCTCCCGAAACGCTTTTGCACGCCTCATCTGTATCGGTTCGCCCTCCGTGCTCTGCCAGCTGCGCGTATAGAGAACCGCTCTTTCACTGTCTATTTCCGGCGTTCTGCCGGCAATCTTTTCTCTGAGTTTTGCTATCCTCTCATTCATTTTTTCCACCATACCTTTCAAAAATATTTACAAACGCTTATCAATGGCGCCTGCCAGTTCTTCATCAATGATGAGCACATCTACCCATCTGCCCCGAATTGCAGCAATGGTCGGCTCAAGCTTAATCAGCCCCGAAGTCTCTATGATCTTTTCCGGTATCTGTTTTACCACTTCCGGAGCCGGCGACATCATCCTCTCGTTCATAGGTGTATCTATCACCTTTCCTTCAGCATCTATAAACCAGCCGATTACGTCACCCACTGCACCGCTTTCGTGTATTTTTAACATTTCTCCTCTGCTGACCACATTGGCTCTGCAAATGGACGATTCCTCCGGTATCGCACTTCCAATACCCATCAGCGCCCTTGTGCACTCCGACACCTTTTCCATCATCTCCCTTACGCCGCTGTCCGAGAGCAGAGCTTTTTTTATTTTCCAGCTGTCCACCACGACCGGCACTGACTTTAAAACGCCGCGTGCTCCCAGCCGGTTTGTAATCTGGGAAACAATGCGCTGCGGATCTACAAACTCGCTCGTAGCAACACCGCCCATCAGCTGCACTGTCGTAATCCCCAACGCCGAACGATCCTTAATATAAGGCAGAATCTTTTTAAAGGACATACCCCACGCCAATCCCAAAACATCATTTTTGCAAAGACAACCGTTGAGGTAATCCGCCGCGGCCTTGCCTACGCTCACCTGCGTGCTTTCAAAATCGTTGCCGCTGGGCGCAACGATCACTTTGGAAAGGCCCGTCTTTTCCTTCAGGCTCTCCTCCAGTTCTACGCATGCCCTGTATGCACCTTTCAGGTTGATTTCTACAATACCGGCTTCTCTCGCCTTTGCCAGCATACGCGTAACCTTTGATCTGGAAAATCCAACACGCAGTGCAATTTCTTCATGTGTCATGCCCTGTATATAATGCATCCACGCTACACGCGTCATCATCACCATGTTTTTATCATATTCACTCATCTTTTGAATCTCCACGGGATACGATCTTTAATCTCTGCACAATCGTGCTTTACATTGCACGATTGTGCAGAAAAAAGTAAATAAACAGTACATTTTGCAGGTTTATTATGAAACCATACATTCCTTTTGTCAACATAAAATCACTTAATTAAATAAAAAAAATCTATTATATTACAATTGTGCCTATATTTCTGCGCAATCCTGCACGATACAAACGTCCGTTCCCGTGCATATTTTGCACAGCAGCGGACGCCCGTACATTTTAAAAAACATTAAATCAGGAAGATCGGGATGACAGCGCAATGCCATGTTGTAGACTGCCACCCCTAGAAGGAACCAAACTAAAAGTGTATCATTCCCGTGCTCACTCCGAGCACAGCTTCCTTAACTGCCTCTGCCAGTGTGGGATGCGCATGTACCATCTCGCCCAGCGATTCGACAGTGCATTCCGCATCCATCGCAACTACTGCTTCGGAGATTAGGTTTGACGCTTCCGGCCCGATGATATGAACGCCGAGAATCTCGCCATAACGCTCGTCTGCTATCACCTTAACAAATCCTTCTGTCTCACCCAGCGTCAGTGCTTTTCCGTTTGCAACAAACGGGAATTTTGCAGTCTTAATCGCAAGGCCTTTATCTCTCGCCTCTTTTTCCGTCATGCCGACAGATGCGATTTCAGGCTGTGTAAAGATGCAGGCAGGTACAGGATGTGCCGAAGCTTTTTTGCCGAGGAACATATGCTCCACAGCCGCGACGCCCTGCTCAGACGCAACATGCGCCAACTGCTGCCTTCCCGTAATATCACCTATCGCGTAAACTGTCGGAATGCTGGTCTGAAGCGTTTCATCACTTACCTTTACGAATCCCTTTTTCTCTTTGTCAAGATTCAAGTCCTCATATGCTTCGCCAACGATCTGCCTTCCCACTGCCTCCAGCAACTTTTCGCATTCCAGCGTGGAACCATCCGTCAATGTAAGTAGCAATCCATTCCCTTTTTTCTCGCCGCTCTTGATGCTTACGCCGTTTAGCACTTTAACGCCGTTTTTCACGAGCGTATCTTTCATAGCTGCGGCCACTTCCGCATCTACCATCGGCAGTATCGTATCCATCAACTCTACAATTGTCACGTCGACGCCAAAGGCATTGAGTATATTCGCCATTTCGACGCCAATGACACCGCCGCCTACGATACAGATACTTTTCGGCAGTTCTTCCATAAACAATGCTTCGTTC
>QAKS01000115.1 GCA_003343685.1 Clostridiales bacterium
AAACGCGGCAATGTGTCAAAAAAGGCGCTCGCGCCTTTTTTGACAAGCTGAAGACGCACCTAAAATCGGTGCGTCTTATTATTTTTATGCTGTTTCGTCAGTTTTAGAACATATTCCGGTCGTCAAAATCCGGTTCCTCCGGCTCCACCAGCTTCGGTTCGGGCTTTGTCCTGTGGATCGGCTTGGCCTCTATGGCGGCATCCGTCTCGTCCTCGAGAACAGGACCGCTCTGGGGTTCTTCCTCTCTGGGGGCGATTTCCACATCCTCCATATCAATCCTCTGAGGTCTCTGCGTTCTTCCTTCAGCCAGCATTTCGTCCAGCATTCTCGCCTCACGCTCGTCCTCTTCATCCAGATAGGGGGAAACTCCGGCTTCCGGTCTCTCCCGTGGCTGCCGCTGTGCGCGGCCCGCAATAATCCTCTGCTCTTCTTCCTCTCCGTCAAAATACGGGTTTCCGTTTGCCGCAGCTGCCTTCTTCTTTTTGCCCTTCTTCACAAATACGATAAGCAGTACTATTGTAGCAATAATCAGAATAACCAGTATGGCAGCGATGATGAGAATGGTGCCAAGTGACGTAAACGTTCCGCCCGCCGCAGGCTCGTCTCCCGTTCCAACCGTAACAGCCGCGCTCTTCGCCGTAATCTGAGCGCCGTCCGGCGCTGTGGCTACCACCTTAAACACATATGTGGCTGAATCGGTATAAGCCTGTTCATATACTACAGTCGTAGTGCCGGGCTGCAGCGTCGAGATGGTTTCAATATTGCCGAGAATACTCTCCGAAACAACTGCATTTGAATAGTTCTCCTGCGTACCGTTTGTGATGGCAATATTGAAGGACATCAACTTTTCCTCCTTCAGCTTTGCCTCATCCACAGTCACATTTACGGTCACACCCGCGCTGTAATCTACAGCCGGCGTAGGCGACGGCGTAGGCTCCGCCTCGTTTATCGTCATCGTAACAATATTGGAATTGTATGTCGTCGTATTTCCGTTGCCATCGTCCGCCTTTGCATAAAAAACTATTTCTCCGCTGGCAGCAGGCGTAATAGTCGCCTTGGCTGTCATGGAATCGCCCTTGTCAAGGGAAGCCGAAGGCAGCACTACTTTATTGTCACTGTTGTCGTACAGAACAATATTTTTCAGGTTTGTATTTCCGGTATTTTTGAGAGTCACGTCCACCTCTGTGCTCTCGCCCGCCGTCAGCGTGGTAGACTGTGGCGAAATTTTCACGTCAAGCACGGCGTCTGTTACCTTCACCGTGATCTTGTTCATCTTCTCCGTATAGTTTTTGTTGTTGGCAGTATACGTAATCGTAGGCGTGATCTCCATATCCTTTACGACCTCGCCTGTATACGTCACCAGCTTGGACTTTCCGGAATCCAACGAAAAGGACTCGATGACTTTTCCGCCATTGAGATTGCTTGCCTTAATCTGGCAGTTTTCGACCTTTACATTTCCCTTGTTCTCTATGGCAAAAGAGAATGTCACATCCGTATTTTTGGCTACAGCCGTCTTATCGGCGGACGCCGTCATCGCCAGGGACACTTTTCCGGCTGTGGCGCTTGCTTTCGCTCCGCTACCCTTTCCGACGTTGAAGGAACTGCTGGCTTTTTTTGTCGTCCCGTCAACCGAGTAGGACAACTCAACCTTAATGTCCGTGCCGAGCTTCTTCGTCGATATCTTATAGCTGTCGTTGGTATACTCAGATGTCTCATAAGCGCCCAGGCTTCCAATATCCTTCACCTGCTTGCCGTCAACCGACAGTATGGCATTTGTGATATCCGCGTCGTTATTGGATACTGTAATGGACAGACTGACCGATCCGCTGGAATCCAGCTCTGTCGGAGAGTAATCTATCTCAATATCCGGCGCACTGGCGGCGGCAGCCGTCACCGGGAACATCACCAGTCCCGTCATTATCAGCATTACCGCAAGCACGATAGGCAGAATCCTTTTCACTTTACAAAACCTCCTAAAATTTCTCATGCTATTCTATACTAACATTGTTTTATTGTCAAATTTTCAGCTCATGTACCCATCCATGAGGATCTTCGATACGGCCATACTGAATTCCCGTCAGCGTATCGTACAGCTTCTGTGTCAGCTCGCCCATGCCGCCGCCGTTGACAATAATCTCCTTTTCCTCCCAAATAAGAGAGCCGACCGGGCTGACAACTGCTGCCGTACCTGTCCCGAACGCTTCCTCCAGCTTACCGTTCTGCGACGCCTCATAAATCTCCTCCATGGAAAGTTTACGCTCAGTCACCGGAACGCCCATATCCTTGCACAGCTGGATGATGGAGTCTCTGGTGATACCGGGCAGAATGCTCCCTGCCAACGGCGGCGTAATTACCTCCCCGTCTATCTTGAAGAACATGTTCATGGAGCCAACCTCTTCCACATATTTGTTCTCTTTCCCATCCAGCCACAAAACTTGGGCATAGCCCTTTTCATGCGCCTTTTCTCCTGCCAGCAGACTGGCCGCATAGTTCCCGCCTGTCTTATAATGGCCCGTACCGCCCTTGACTGCACGAACGTATTTACTCTCTACATATATTGTCACAGGAGCCAAACCGCTCTCATAATATGCTCCCACCGGCGACAGAATGATATAGAGCATGTAATCCTTCGCTGCCGCCACGCCGATAAACGGATCGATGCCGATATAAGTCGGTCTGATATACAGCGAGGTACCCGGTGCTGACGGGATCCAGTCCTTCTCCGTTTTTATCAGCTCATACAGAGAATTCAGAACAAACTCTTCGTCAAACGGCGCCATGCAGATACGGCCAGCCGACGTCTGCATCCTCCTGATATTGTCCCATGGGCGGAACATAAGGATCCTTCCGTCATCGGCGCGATATGCCTTCATTCCCTCAAACACTTCCTGCGCATAGTGAAAAACCAGCGCGGCGGGAGACAGCTCAAGATTCCCGTAAGGCTCTATTTTAGCAGACTGCCAGCCGTCCTTGTCCCTCTTCATCATGAACATATAGTCCGTGAATATTCGTCCGAAACCCAGCTTTGTCTCGTCCTTAGGCTTCTCCTTCAATACGTCTCTCTTCACGAATTCCAGTTTCATCTTTCATCAGCTCCTTATTTCAAATAATTTTTGTCTCTATATACTGTTCGCCGGCCTTCCGGGGAACGACTGCTCCCGCGGACAATTCAGACATTGTCTTTAAAAAGCGGCCTTCGCGCCCCTTAGGTACAGTCACACATACCTTGACCACATCGCTGTATTCAACGCCGCCTATTGCAAAGCCCTCTCCGCTTATGACAGCCTCCGCCCTTCCCCACAGCGTATAGGGCAACTCCATGGAGAACACCAGCGCGGGAGAGCGCCTGACTTTTCCTGCCGCGGCCACAGCCTCGCTGACGCTTTTCGTATACGCCCTCACCAATCCGCCCGCTCCCAGCAGTACGCCGCCGAAGTAGCGGGTCACAATCGCCAACACGTCTGTCAGCCCACTCATCTTCAACGCCTCCAGCATGGGAACCCCTGCCGTACCCTGAGGCTCGCCGTCGTCGCTCATACGCATAAACTCCCGCTGTTTGCCTATCACCATGGCATAGCAGTTGTGCGTGGCGTCCCAACACTCTTTTTTGTTGGCCTCAATAATCTCCTTCGCTTCCTGCTCGGTCTCCACGTGCCACAGCTTCCCGATGAATCTTGACTTTTTGATCACCAGCTCCGCTTCAGCATAGCCCGTCGCTGTAGAATGCTCCGTCATTTCCTTACAATCTTGTAGAATACCTTTTTCCCCTTCTTCAGCATGGCCTCGCCGCCGTCAAAGTCGCTGTCCTGCAGCTCATAAAACTCGTCGGTCACCTTTTTTCCGTTGAGCGTCACGCCGCCGCCCTTGATGAGCTTTCTCCCCTCGCCGCGGGATTTCGTAAGTCCCAGCAGGATCATCATGTCGATCACCTTCGCGTTTTTCTTCAACTCGTCCTCGCCGAGCTCCCGCGTCGGTACGGAGCCGCCCTCCGCCGCGCCTGCAAACAGAGCGCGCGCCGCCTGCTGCGCCTTGTTCGCCTCTTCCTCCCCGTGTACCTGCTTCGTAATCTCAAAGGCCAGAACTTCCTTCGCCCGGTTGATCTCCTGATCCTTCAACCCTCCCAGTCTCTTCACCTCGTCCATAGGCAGGAATGTCAGAAGCGCCAAACATTTCTCCACGTCTGCATCGTCTACATTTCTCCAGTACTGATAAAAATCATAAGGAGAGGTCTTTTCCGCGTCAAGCCAAAGCGCGCCGCCTTCGGTTTTTCCCATCTTCTTGCCGTCGCTCTTTAAAAGCAGCGTAAACGTCAGTCCAAATGCCTCTGCCTGTTCCTTTCTTCTGATCAGATCAGCGCCGCCGAGAATATTGCTCCACTGATCGTCTCCGCCCATCTCCAGCTTGCAGCCATACCGACGGTACAGCTCCAAGAAGTCGTAACTCTGCATCAACATATAGTTAAATTCCAGGAATGTCAGCCCTTTTTCAAGCCTTCTTTTATAGCATTCCGCCGTCAACATCCTGTTTACCGAGAAATGAGCGCCGATCTCCCGCAGAAATGAGATATAATTCAAATCCCTCAGCCAGTCGGCGTTGTCCACCATAATGGCCTTGTCGTCGGCAAAATCCAAAAAACGACCTATCTGCTTTCTAAACTGCGCCACATTGTGGTCGATGGTCTCCGTAGTCATCATCTTTCGCATGTCCGTCTTGCCGCTCGGGTCTCCGATCATTCCGGTTCCGCCGCCTAGAAGTACAATGGGTCTGTGTCCACACCGCTGCATGTGCGCCATAGCCATCAGCGCCACAAAATGCCCCACATGCAGGCTGTCCGCAGTCGGGTCAAAGCCAATATAAAAGGAAACAGGCTCCTTTCCTAAAAGCTCGCGCAGCCCTTCGTGGGTCGTCTGTTTAATAAATCCTCTTTCTTCCAGTATATCGTATGCGTTTTTCATATGTTCTCTTTCTTCCTTACTCGCTGTATTTCGTTTTCTTTGCTTTTGCGTCTTGTCTGCTGTCCTCGGGTCTGCGAGGTTCCGCATATCACCTTCGCATCGGCGGTTCAGCTTACAAGTCCCCACGCCGGCAAAAGCCCTTGTATCCTTCGCTTTAAAAAACTCATCCATTCCCTCCGAAAACTTCCGGTCTATCTGAACACCGTTCCCAGCGTCTCCATCCCTTTTGTGATTTTGTCCTCGTCCACCATCGTGAAGTTCAGGCGCAGCGTATTGTGGTGTCCTCCCTCCGCATAGAAGTGCGTCCCGGGAACGTACGCCACCTTTTTCTCCACAGCTGTTTTAAAAGCCTCCGTCGCATTATACTGCTCCGGCAACTCTGCCCAGATAAACATGCCGCCCTCGGCTTTGATCACGTTCGTCCCCTCCGGCAGGAATTTTTTCGCCAGCTCATACATCAATTTCGCCTTCTTTGCATAATAGCTGCACTTTGCGTCAATTCCTTCCTTATAATAGCCCCGCGCAATATAACGGGCGACCATTTCCTGCGTCAGGTTGGAGGTGTGGCAGTCCTGTCCCTGCTTTCCCATGTTGAACTTTCGGATCACCTCCGCCGGACCGTACGCCGCGCCGACGCGCATACCCGGAGAGATTGTCTTGGAAAAACTCATCAGCTTTACCACACTGCCGTATTTATCAAAGGATTTCATAGACGGCTGCGGTTTTCCTTCATAGCGCAGCGCGCCATAGGGATCGTCCTCCAGCACCATTACACCGTGCTTCGCGCAGGTTTCAACAATAGCCTGCCGCCTTTCTCCGCTCGTCGTCCGTCCGGACGGATTTTGGAACGTCGGGATAATATACAGATATTTCGGCGTATTCTCTTTAATCTTCCTTTCCAGATCCGCGATCACAATCCCCTCGCCGTCCGTCTCCACGCCGACGGGAGTGCCCCCATACAGGCGCATCGTCTGGAGTGCGCCGAGGAACGTGGGCGATTCCACCAGAACCCTGTCTCCTTCGTTGAGCATGGCCTTAGCCATCAGGTCAATTCCCTGAGACGATCCCGACAAAATAATTACCTCGCCCGGCTCCGGCTTCGTCCCCTCTTCGGCAAACAGCTCTGTGACCGTCTCAATCATGCTCTTTCTGCCTGCCGTATCGCCGTATTGCAGCAGTACATCTCCCATCTCCAGAAGGACTTCTTTGCTGATATCGGCCATTTGTTCTCTCGGGAACGTCGCCGGCGACGGATTTCCTCCCGCAAAAGAGATAATTTCCGGATCCGACAGAAGAGAAAAAATCTGCCGGATCGCGCTTCCCGTTATGCCGTTATATTTCTCAGAAAATGAATACTCCATTCGAATACACCTCATTCCAGCAATAAATAATTGTACGAATATATATTATATATCTATTTTTATGCCTTATCAAGAAAAAACGACTATAATGAAAACTTTTTATGATAAATTTGCAGATTGTTTCATTTTTCACTTTTCACGAGAGGTCTTTGCTGTTATAATAAACTTGTTTAAGTTTATATTGTATGATAACATTTATACGTTTAAGGAGGATCTATTCGATGCAATTTTCCAGAGAAGTGGAAGAGATGGTATGCGTGAAGAAGGGCCCCAAGCACGGTCCCGCTCCGATACCCGAAGAAGGCAAATGGGTGCAGTCCAAAGAGATCAAGGACATCTCCGGTCTGACCCACGGCGTAGGCTGGTGCGCTCCTCAGCAGGGTGCATGTAAGCTGACGCTGAACGTCAAAGACGGCATCATTCAGGAGGCGCTCATCGAGACGCTGGGCTGCTCCGGCATGACGCATTCCGCAGCAATGGCGGCGGAAATTCTTACAGGAAAAACGCTTCTCGAGGCGCTCAATACCGACCTCGTATGCGACGCCATCAATACCGCCATGAGGGAGCTGTTCCTTCAGATCGCTTATGGACGCACACAGACGGCGTTCTCCGAGAACGGCCTGCCCGTCGGCGCCGGTCTTGAAGATCTCGGCAAGGGTCTTCGCTCTCAGGTGGGTACCATGTACGGTACGAACGAAAAGGGCGTTCGTTATCTGGAGATGGCCGAGGGCTACTGCCTCGAAATGGCTCTCGACAAGGATGACCAGGTGATCGGCTATAAATTCGTCCACCTTGGCAAGATGATGGAAGCGATCCGCGGCGGCATGGATCCCCGTGAAGCTTATGAGAAAAACATCGGAACATACGGCCGCTACGACGACGCCGTAAAATACATCGACCCGAGGAAGCAATAAGGAGGTTTCGACATGGTACAGTTTGAAGGTTACGAAAGAAGAATAAAGAAGATCGAAGCCTGCATGAAAGAGTATGGCTTTGGTTCCCTTGAAGAGGTCAAGGAATACACAGTAAACAACGGTGTGGACGTAGATACCATTGTCCGCAATGTTCAGCCTATCGCGTTTGAAAACGCCGTCTGGGCTTATACGCTGGGCGCTGCCATAGCAATGAAGAAGGGCTGCAAGGTCGCTTCCGACGCTGCGGAGGCAATCGGCATCGGTCTGCAGGCGTTCTGTATTCCCGGTTCCGTCGCCGATCAGAGAAACGTGGGACTGGGTCATGGCAATCTGGCCGCCATGCTGCTCCGTGAGGAGACCGAGTGCTTCTGTTTTCTGGCGGGTCATGAGTCCTTTGCCGCCGCGGAAGGCGCCATCGGCATCGCAAAAACGGCGAACAAAGTTCGCAAAAAGCCCCTGCGCGTCATCTTAAACGGCCTCGGCAAAGACGCTGCGGCGATTATTTCCCGCATTAACGGCTTTACCCACGTTGAGACTGAATACAACTATTCCACCGGCGATTTAAAGGTCGTCTGGGAGAAGCCCTACAGCGAAGGCGACCGCGCCAGCGTTAAATGCTACGGCGCCGATGATGTCAGCGAGGGCGTTGCCATCATGCGTCACGAGGGTGTAGATGTCTCCATCACGGGCAACTCTACAAACCCGACGCGTTTCCAGCACCCTGTAGCGGGAACCTATAAGAAATGGTGCCTTGAAAACGGCAAGAAATATTTCTCTGTCGCTTCCGGCGGCGGCACAGGCCGTACACTCCATCCCGACAATATGGCTGCCGGCCCTGCTTCCTACGGCATGACCGATACATTGGGCCGTATGCACAGCGACGCGCAGTTCGCAGGTTCCTCCTCCGTCCCTGCACACGTAGAGATGATGGGTCTCATCGGCATGGGCAATAACCCCATGGTAGGTGCGTCCGTTGCAGTTGCGGTTGCTGTTGAAGAGGCGAGCAAGTAATCGCATAACAATGCGGTTTTAGGCGAAGCCAAAGCCAATTCATTTTAGATTTACAGTTAGACACATCATTTGTGCGAAAATACAGATTGAACCGACCCCCAAAAGTTAGACCTGAAAATCTAACGATTGGGAGGTCGGTTTTTTAATGGCAAAGTATAATTATGAATTTAAGAAACAGGTCGTAAAAGCATATCTGAGAGGCGAAGGTGGGTATGGATTTCTTGCAACAAAATATGGAGTTCAACA
>QAKS01000102.1 GCA_003343685.1 Clostridiales bacterium
TGCAACAACCACTTAAAAATAATTTGATATATTTTGAAAACCGATGTGCTATGCACATCGGTTTTCAAATAAAGTTATTTTCGGTGTGTAATAACCGAAATCATGTTCATATAACGGCCTGCACCGGCTTCCATAGATTTACGGTCGTTGACTGCGTAGTCGATATTGCTTTGCAGCCAGTCATCCCAACTGCTTTGAAAACATTCCATCTCTGCAACACAGGGCGTCTCTGTTTTTTGGGATTGCGAGAGAAGTTCGCGCCACCATTTACAGCTGTGAAATGTATCAAGGTCCTCCTTTTTCCACGAAAGAAGGAATTCCTGAGGTAAATCATCGTGGATATCCTCAATAAATCCGGGAAAAGCCAGTGCAATCAGGCCGCCCTGCCTGACGAAAGGAGCCAGTTTGGAATCCATAAATGACGGAGTCCTCCCGAAATAATAATAGGCGTCTATGCTTATTGCCGCATCAAAGTATTCTTCTGCAAAAGGCAGGGCGTTTGCGTCTGCGTGGATGGGAATAATCCGGTCGTCAAGTCCCAACTGCGAAAAACGCCTGTAGTTTTCTGTAGCGCCGATCCAAAGGTCTGTGGCATAAACATGAACACCGAATTCCTTCGCAAGAAAGATGGAAGTCAAGCCTTTGCCGCACCCCAGATCCAGAACCCGCATTCCCGGCCGGAGATCGAGCTTATCGGTCAACTCCTCCAGCATTTTAAGCGGGTTGGGACCCATCAAATTTTCATTGATAAATGCTTTATCATACGTTTCACTTTTTATAAACAGCATTTTCTCTCTCCTTGCTTTTTTGTTTGTGTTTTATTGTAACCTCAAAAAGAAAAAATTTGTTCCCACACATTGCTTCAGAACAGAAAAAGAGAACGCCGTTTTGTTGGACGCTCTCCTTTGCAGGTCATAATTCTCTTTTGGCAAGAATGCCATATACTGTTTTCACAGAGAGACAGTATTCATCTGCAAGCTGTGCTGCAGTTATACCAAAAGCATGCTTCTTTTGTATTTCTGCATTTCTGGCGCGAATCAGCTGTCTGCTGCCTGTGGATGCACCCCAGGAACGTTTTGCTGAAGGCCTGCGAGGAATGTATACATACTGTCCGTCTACATATTTTTGCACTGCCGCCAGCAGGTCGCCGGGAAGCAATGCCTTTCCGTTGATGTAGCCCATTGCGTGTCCTCCCAAATTCGTATAAAACAAAATCAAGTTACAGCAAAGGCTATTTTGGGGTGGTTCTACTGCAAACAGCCTTTGCTATCCGCAGCAGACCGAATCCGTTTTACATGTAAATTTGATAAGACAAATCTCCTTTTTTTATTTTTTTATACCACAAAAGAAGTAAAAATACAAGGGAGGAAAGAGCAGACTGATATAAAAAATACGCAACATTGACCAAACCGTTGCTTTAAAGAGAACCGTATGATTGTCCTTTGTTTTATTACGACATGCCGACGATAACGGTATCTTCAATGTTAAAATAATCGCTCGCATTGCTGCTCAAACCACTGGCTTTCCACGCTTGTTCAAAAGTAATACGATCCGTATTGCTAAGGATTGTATAAGTACTGTCCTTTGTGGAATTATTTAATCTGCCCGTTATTTCCAGCTTGTATCTGTAGGTATGTTCATCTGTTTTCCATGTGCCATCGCTCATTTCGTAATATTTTGCAGTAGTAACCATTTGGGAATTTTCAAAATATTCTTCAATAAGTTCCACCGGAGTTTCTTCAAAAGTATTAACAATGCTTGCCGTTGCATTGTTTTGCGAACAACCCAACATTCCAAATACACACATGACGGATAAAATCACCGCAGTTGTTTTTGTCAAATGTTTTATCATATGCAATTCCCCTTCAGTCCTAATATGAGTTATTATATTACTTTATAGGGAAACCCTGCATTAAGGATACGTAAAATGTGAGTAAATTAAAAGACGCCTGATTGTAATATTTTTAAATGACACCCAATAAAAAACCATATGGCGGCAAAAACTGGCTGTTCATACACTGTCGTTTTCAGATTTTGTTTTTTGAGATTGCTAATAGAATATCATGCAGGAGAGGAACGGCGGGTTTTCAATTTGTGAAACTGATGGTATAATACATTCTGTGGTTAAATTGTGGAGGTAAGCATGGCATATAAGGCTTTATACAGAGAATACAGGCCGCGGCGCTTTTCCGATCTTCGGGGGCAGGGAATGATTTCGGAGATTTTGAAAAATCAGGTAAAGGCGCAGGAGCCTTCTCACGCATACATTTTTATCGGCCCGCGCGGAACGGGTAAAACCAGCACGGCGAAAATATTGGCAATGGCTCTGAACTGTCTCCATCCGAAGGACGGGGAGCCGTGTCTGGAATGCGAAAACTGCCAAGAGGCGCTGGCGGACTCTATGATTGACATCATAGAAATTGACGCAGCATCCAATAACAGCGTGGAGAATGCGCGGGATATCAGGGATAAAATTAATCTTCTGCCTGTGAAGGGAAAGTACAAGATCTATATTATAGACGAGGTGCATATGCTTTCAGACAGCGCCTATAATGCGTTGCTGAAGACGATAGAGGAGCCTCCGTCCTATGCAGTATTTGTACTGGCAACGACAGAGCTGAATAAGCTGCCGAAGACGATTCTTTCCAGATGCCAGCGGTTCGACTTTAAAAATATTGACGAGGGCGCAATTGTGGGAAGAATGCAGGAGGTACTGGCATCCATAGGAAAGACGGCAGATGAGGACGCCCTCGCAAAAATTGCCGAATATTCGGACGGCGGCATGAGGGACGCGCTGACGGTTTTGGAGAAGTGTACTATTATCAAAGACAATATAGATATGGAAACCGTACTCGGCGTATTGAATTACGCGGACGATTCGTCCGTCAGGCAGCTGCTTTCGGCTGTGCGTGATTACGACGGCAAAACAGCGCTTGATACGCTGCAAAGGATTTTGGACGCGGGGATAGAGCCTTCGGTTCTGGTAGAGCAGATGATGGGGACGCTGCAAAAGGTTATCCGTGCTTCAGTCGGGGCGCTTGGCGGAGGATATGCAGAGATTGCAAAAGGATGGGACAGAGCCTCCCTTACAAAAACGATGGAAAAAATTGCAGATACAGACTGCCGGATGCGGCTTTCCACAAAACCGGCTATCCTGCTGGAATCTGCGATAATGGATTTGATGCTG
Organism: Clostridiales bacterium; assembly: GCA_003343685.1. Lineage (GTDB taxonomy): Bacteria > Bacillota > Clostridia > Christensenellales > Christensenellaceae > QAKS01. Next base: position 3,188 of record QAKS01000102.1, read on the forward strand.
CCGGAGGCACAGGGAGACGAAGCGCTGGCGCTGCGAATTGCGAAGCTGGAAAAGCAGATTGCACTTGGAACAACAGCAGCACGGCCGGCAACGCCGCCGCGAATGAGCGTCGACACGCCGCCGGAAAAGTCTGTGCCGAAAGCTGCGGCGCAGAAGAAAGCGGGGGCGGGAAAGGATACCGCAGGACTTCTGGAAGGGCTGAAAAACGCCATGGCGAAAAACCTTTTGTACGGTGATATTGTAAACGCGCTTGAGATATCGTCGCTCAGCGGCAACAAAATAACCTTTACGTCAGAAAATAAGACGGCGCAGCTCATGCTGGAGGACGAAAAATTTATTGGAGTCTTGAGAAATGCCATTGAAAAGCAGACGGGCGAGGCGCCTGTAATAGAGGTCGAGAAAACGTCGGAGTCGCTGGGCGATATAGATGTTGAAATTATAGATTAAAAGAATAAGGAGAAGAATAATATGGCAAAGAGAAGCGGTGGATTCCCGGGCGGTGGGATGAACATGCAAAGCATGATGCAGCAGGCTCAGAAGATGCAGGCAAGTATGGCAAAGATGCAGGAGGAGCTGGAAGAGCGCGAAGTGGAGGCTGCGGCAGGCGGCGGTGTCGTCAAGGTGGTTGCCACGGGCAAAAAGAATATCAAATCCATCACGATTGCTCCGGAAGTAGTGGATCCGGATGATATCGAAATGCTGGAGGATTTGATTACGGCGGCTGTCAACGAGGCAATGAACATGGCTGAGGAAATGGTTCAGACCGAGATGGGTAAGATCACCGGAGGGATGAACCTGGGAGGATTGTTTTAAGCAATGTATGGCATAGAGTCTCTTGCCCGTCTGACGGAATGGTTTTCAAAACTGCCGGGAATCGGCCCAAAAAGCGCCTCCCGGCTGGCTTATTACGTCATTCAAATGCGTCCGGACGATGTAAAGCAGTTTGCGCAGGATATGTATAGGGCGCGGCTGTCCGTGAGGGAGTGCAAAATATGCGGAAACCTTACCGATAAAGAGATATGCTCCATCTGTGCGGACGATTCCAGAGACAGGACGACGCTGTGCGTGGTCAAGGACACAAAGGATGTCATGGCTTTTGAGCGTATGCGGGAATACAGAGGGCTGTACCATGTTCTGGGGGGAACGATTTCCCCGCTCGACGGGATTGGGCCGGATGATATCCGGATTAAGGAGCTGATCGGGCGCATTGGAAATGAGGAAATTCGCGAGGTGATTCTGGCCACGAATCCGGATGTGCAGGGAGAGGCTACGGCGGTATATATTTCCAAACTGCTCGCGCCTTTTGACGTAACGGTTTCCCGCATTGCCCACGGAGTGCCTGTCGGCGGGGAACTGGAGTATACGGATGAGGTAACGCTGATGAAATCCCTCGAAGGCAGACACGCGCTGTAAGATGCCTGTATAACGGAACGGATGTTTGGAAATAATCACCTGTAAACTGAAAAGGAACAGGTGATTTTTTCTATGTTTGAAGAGGAATACGACTATAAAGAAGAACTGAAAAAGGCGCTTGAAAATTGCAGGAGGGCGGAAAACGTCTTGAACTATGCAGAAGACGACGATGCAATAGAGTTTGCTGCGCTGGATCTGGAGGCTGCCAGAAAAAAGTATGATCTGATGCTCAGGCGGTACAAGAAAGAAGTGATTTAAAAAAGAGCCGGAATTTGGTATAATCACCCTAAAGGGGTGATGGTATGTACGATTCGCTGAGAAAAGTATACAGGGACGTCTGCAGCTGCGAACGCTGTGGATATGCCAAGACGCGCAAAAATACAGTGTTTGGCGAGGGAAGTCTTCATTCTCCGATAATGCTCATCGGAGAGGGGCCGGGGGCCGTGGAGGACGAGACGGGACGCCCCTTTGTCGGGCCGGCAGGGAAGCTTCTGGACAAAATGCTGGCGGCGATTGATCTCGACAGGAGCCGGGTTTATATTTGCAATGTTGTGAAATGCAGACCGCCGCACAACAGGGATCCCGAACAAAAGTGTGTGGATCAGTGTATCGGCTATCTGCGTGAGCAGGTGCGTTTTATTCGCCCCAAAGTAATTGTATGCTTGGGAAGAATTGCCGCAAACCATATTCTGCATGAAAAACAGGGCATTACAAGGATTCACGGCGAGATTTACGAACGCAAAAACTTTATCATCATTCCTACCTTTCATCCGTCGGCTCTGCTTCGGAACGAAGAACTGAAAAAGCCGGCATGGGAGGATATGAAGACGATAAGGCAGGTTTTGAAAAATGAGACAAATATATACGAGGCTTGAGAAAAAGCTCAGGCCGCTGGGATATGTCGATCTTGTTTTCGGCGCTGGAGACGAGAAAAGCGAAGTTGTCCTGATAGGCGAAGCGCCGGGTAGGGATGAAGTGGCGGCGAAAAGACCGTTTGTGGGGAAAGCCGGAAAAAATCTCGATGAGTTTTTGGAGATGACGGGAATAAGACGGGAAACACTCTACATCACGAATGTGGTCAAATTTCGGCCATACAAAATAAGCGCCAAAGGTACGCTGAGCAACAGACCGCCTACGGCGGAGGAAATTGCGCTATGCAGCAGCTGCCTCAGGGAGGAGCTGGCGGCGATTGCACCGCGACTGATTGTGACGCTGGGAAATACAGCGCTGGAGGCCGTAGCCGGCGGAAGCAGGATAGGCGATGTACATGGTACGCTGATCAAGAGCCGTGACGGTGAGGACGTCTTTGCCCTGTACCATCCGGCAAGCGTGATTTATCGGCCGGGGCTGAAGGAAGTGTATAGGAACGATTTGACAAAGCTGAAACAGGAATTGCAGAGGCTTGGGATAGCCTGACTATTTCAAGCTGTTTTCCTTTAATATACGACCCTCTTTCAGCAGCCGGTGAAGGGCTTGGGCATCTTCCGCTTTTAAAGCGTCCGTATATTTTTCTATATGAGAGGTAATTGTCTCCAATTCGTAAATCAGATTATCGCGGTTTTCCAGAAAAAGCGGCGTCCACATATTCTCGTCTAACTTAGCTACGCGCGTCAGGTCGAGAAAGCTGCCTGCGCTGAAGCCGCGTTCCATTGAGAGTGTCGGGCTTTTAATATAGGCGTTGGACACCACGTGAGCCAGCTGCGAGGTGAAGGCAATGCTCTTGTCGTGTTCGGCAGGAGTTGTGACGACAGATTGGCGGAAACCGATACTTTCGGCAAGACCTTTCAAAAGGGCAATAGCTTTTTCATCCGTGAGCGGTGTTTTAGTAATGATAAAACTGGCTCCATCGAACAACTCGGAGAGAGATGAGGCAAAGCCGGAGCATTCACGCCCGGCCATGGGGTGTGTGCCCACATACCTGATGCCCCTGCTGTGCAGCGCCGCGTCTACAGCGTCTACAACGAACCTTTTCACGCCGCAGATATCGGCGACGACAGAGTTCTCCTTAAATTCCGTGTGCAGCAGAAACTCTACAGTAGCCTCTGAAAACAGGCAGGCAAACGTCACGTCAGCAGAGGAAAAGCCATCGGCGTCGATGGCCTTATCAATTGCCCGGCAGTTTAATGCCTGCTCCATGACAGAGGCGTTTGTATCGTAACCCCAAACGGTGTGAGAGGTTTTTGCTTTTAAAGCCCGGGCAAGCGACCCGCCCATCAGGCCCAGCCCGCATATTGCTATATTCATGCTTTTCCCGTCCAATTCTTAATATTCTGCCAATAAACAGTATCAATAAGGGCACAGTTTGTCAAGTTTTGTGCGCTGCTTTTCATACCTTGATTAGAGTGTCGGTTTGAAGTATAATATATAAGATAGCTTTCAGGGGGAAATGAATGGCAAAGAAAAAGGCAAAAAACTATAAATTTGCAAATGAGGTCTGCGGCGTTGTGCTGATAGGCCTTGGCGTATTGCTCGGCCTGTGCGCATACAGCGCAGGAAGCGATGCGCCGATACTTGCCGTTTTGAGAAGCGTTACTTTTGGCCTTTTCGGAATTATGGGATATGTCGCTCCGCCTGCACTGCTGGCAGGAGGAATCCTGCTCATTATAGGACGCCATAAGAGACATAAGCCTGTAAAAATTGTATTCGGCATTGTGGGATTCTTTACCTTAATGGCATTTATACACACCTGTTACAGCGGAAGATTTAATCTTTCTCTGGGGTATATTGGATATATTGTTTCCGCCTATGAAATCCAGACAGTGATCGGCGGCGGTGTATTTGGTGCTTTGTTGGCCTATCCTTTGAATGTGGCAATGGGTGCAGTCGGTGCGGGAATACTGATGATGACGCTGTTTTTGGTGTCGTTTATTATCGTAACGGGAATATCTATAAAAAATTGTTTTGTAATAATCCGGAATTGGATTGCAAACGCGACGGATCAATCGGGCTTTACGATGGATCCGGAGGAGCCGAGAGAGAAAAACAAGGGCACCATAGCGCAGAGAATGAGCGCAGGAGGAAACAGGAGGAAGGCTGAGCGCGCTCACAGAGCGGTGCTGAAAGAGGCATTTGACTATGACGAGATGGAGCGCAGAAAGAACGAAACCTACTTGGAAGAAGAGGGCTATTACGAAAAGGAAGAGCCTCGAAGGGACTTTGTTTCAGGAGAAGAACTGAGGATAGACGAGCCGCCGTTTGATGAGGATGACAGATATGAAACGGAACTGGAGGTTCCGCCGGCCGTTCCAAGGGAAAGGTTCGTCGGCAGAAGCGGCTTCTCCGGCGATGAATTGCTGATTGTAAGGCCGGAGGATGTGCACTCCGGTACAGCGGAGCAAGGCGGGGTAAAGAGAGAGGAAAAACGGAAGGCAGAGGAGAGCGGGATGATTCCGGAAGGCATTTCTCCGGTAGAGGGGTATAAGGAGCCGGAGGAAAAGGAAAGCCCGCTGACACAAACCGGGGGAAAGACGCCTGCGGCTTATCCGGGATTGTCGTCTGTTAAGAAATATCAAAAGCCGCCGATCACGCTTTTGAAACAGTCATCGAAAAAAACGTCAGGGAATGCGTCGGTGAGAATCAGGGAGCATGCAGCTCAGCTGGAGGAGACTCTCAGTAGTTTTAATATCCCGGCAAAAGTGGTGAACGCCAGCGTAGGGCCTTCTGTGGTTCGTTTCGAGATACAGCCTGCGCCGGGTGTCAATGTAAATAAAATTGTCAACCTGCAGAAGAATCTCGCCATGGCGCTGGCGGCCGACAGCATCAGGATTGAGGCGCCGATTCCCGGTAAATCCGCAGTGGGCATTGAAGTCTCCCGTCCCGTAGAGGATAGGGAAATGGTTGTCGCGCGCGATTTGATTGCATCGGATGAGTTTAAAAAGCAGAAGAGCATTCTTGCTTTTGCGCTGGGCAAGGATATTGCAGGCAAAAAGGTATTTGCGGATTTGGCAAAAATGCCCCATCTGCTCATATCGGGAACGACGGGATCGGGCAAGAGCGTCTGTACCAACATGATTCTGACCAGTATGCTGTATCGGGCGACGCCGGAGGATATACAATTTATTATCATTGATCCTAAAATTGTGGAATTTGAGGTTTATAACGGAATTCCGCATCTGAAGCTGCCCGTTGTTACAGACCCCAAGAAGGCGGCGAATGCTTTGAACTGGGGCGTGGGAGAGATGCTCAGACGGTATAAAACCTTCGCGGGGAAAGGTGTAAAGGAAATTGAGCGGTATAACGCCCTGATGAAGACGGAAGGCGGAGAAAAAATGCCCAAGCTTGTCATTTTGATAGATGAGCTTGCCGATTTGATGCTGGCCTGCAGAAATGACGTGGAGAATGCCATCTGTCGGATTGCCCAGCTGGGACGCGCCGCCGGCGTGCATTTAATTGTGGCGACGCAGCGCCCGTCTGTGGACGTAGTGACAGGGCTGATCAAATCGAATATGCCGTCGAGAATTGCACTGAAAGCATCGTCGCAGATTGACTCGCGCACGATGATTGACAAAGCCGGCGCGGAAAAACTCATGGGCAATGGAGACATGCTGTTTTTCCCGGCAGGCGCCAATATGCCCGTTCGTGTACAGGGGTGCTATCTGGACGAGGAGGAGACACAGAATATTGTCGAGTTCCTGTCGAACCAGGGAGTCGCGAATTACGACGAGTCGATCGTCGAGGAGAATACGCCGGGGACGGACAAAGAGGGCGGCTCTGTAGACGGGGAGCTGGACGAAACGCTGAAAAATGCCATCCGTCTGTCTATGGAGTATGACATGATGTCTACGTCGATGCTGCAGAGAAGGCTCAAACTGGGCTACCCGAGAGCTGCGAGAATTATGGACCAGCTGGAGGATATGGGCGTGGTCGGGGCACAGGAAGGCAGCAAAGGCCGCCCGGTGATTTTGACAAGAGAGAAGTTCGACGAGATCATGGGGGAAGGGAGTGATGACTTATCTCTTTAACAGGGTATAACATTGGCATGGTTTCGCTGGGCTGCTCCAAGAACAGGGTGGACGCCGAACTGATGCTGGGGAAATTACAGGATGCAAACATCGTATCAGATCCTGCAGAGGCCGATGTGATCATTGTCAATACGTGCGGATTTATTGAATCCGCAAAAAAGGAGTCCATAGAGGCCATCCTTGATATGGCGGATTATAAAAAGGCAGGAAAGCTGAAGTGCCTCATTGTGACAGGATGTCTTTCCGAGAGATACCGGGGCGAGCTGGCGAAGGAACTGCCGGAGGTAGACGGATTTTTAGGTATAACGGCTCATAACGAAATAGAGGAAACGATAGAGAAGGCGCTCAATGGAAAGCGGACAGAGAGCTACCGGCCTGCCGAAGTAGAGGGAGATTATGCAGGACGGGTCATATCGACCGCGCCGCATTTGGCATACGTCAAAATAGCGGAAGGGTGCAATAATCGGTGTACCTACTGCGCAATACCTTATATACGCGGGCCGTTGATCAGCCGAAAAATGGAGGATATTCTCGACGAGGCAAAACAGCTTGCAGAGCGGGGCGTAAAAGAACTTGTTCTTGTAGCTCAGGACACGACGCGGTATGGCGAGGATCTCTATGGAGAGCCGAAACTGGAAGAATTGCTGGACAAGCTGGCCGAGACATCCGGTGCGGCGTGGATCCGCATCCTGTATTGCTATCCCGAGGGTGTGACGGACAAGCTTCTCGATGTGATGGAGAAGCACGACAATATTGTCAAATATCTGGATATTCCCATTCAGCATTTTGACGACGGCATACTGAGAAAAATGAACCGGCGCAGTGACAGCAGATGTATCTATGATGTGGTGAAAAAGATTCGGGAGAGGTCGGAGGACTTTATCATAAGAACGACGCTCATAGCGGGTTTTCCGGGGGAGAGCGAACAGGCGTTTGCAAATCTCAGGTCGGGAGTAAAAACGCTCGGGTTTGACAGATTGGGGGTTTTTCCTTATTCTGCCGAGGAGGGGACGCCGGCGGCCGGATTTGACGGAATGATAGAAGAAGAAACGAGGCAGAGCCGGGCCGGTGAAATTATGGAGCTACAGTCGGATATTGCACTGGAGCGCAGCAAAAGGCGTGTCGGCAGGATTTATGATGTTCTCATTGAAAGTTATGAGGACGGGATATTTATTGGCCGGTCATACGCGGAGGCCCCGGAAATTGACGGCAGTGTGATGGTTTTTTCTGACAGAGAATTGAAGATAGGAGAGTTTTACAGAGTGAAAATGACGCATGCGGACGAGCATGATATGACGGGGGAACTGGTGTTATGAAAGCGCCCAATATATTGACCGTTATCCGCATTATTATGTCGTTTGTATTTCTTGGCGTATACTATGCCGGGTTTTCCGGGTGGAACTATTGGGCAGCGGGAATATTTATCATAGCGTCGCTGACGGATATGGTGGACGGAATGCTGGCGAGAAAGATGAACTGCATTACCAATTTCGGCAAGCTCATGGACCCGATAGCCGATAAAATTATTGTCATGGTAGCGCTGCTGGTTCTGATGGAGTGGGGCAGGCTTGATGCGCTGATTCCGGTAATTATACTGGCACGGGAGTTTATTATTTCCGGTTTCAGAATTCTGGCGGCAGCCGAAGGCGTGGTGATAGCGGCAGGCCCCGTCGGCAAAGTCAAGACAGCCGTCCAGATGGTGGGCATTGCCTTGATCCTGCTCGAAAATCCTATATTCAGCATGTGGGGCATAGATGCCGGATCCATTTTGCTGTACATCAGCGCAGCGCTTGCCATATGGTCGTGCATCGAGTATATTTATAAAAACAGGCAATTATTAAGGGGGTAAAAATGGAAAAGGAAAAGGCGCTGGACGTTGCTCTGGCGAGCATAGAGAAGCAGTTTGGCAAGGGGGCGATCATGCGCCTCGGAGACAAATCGTCCAACATGCAGGTGAACGTAATCTCCACCGGATGTCTGGAGCTGGACGTGGCGCTCGGCATTTTTGGACTGCCGAGAGGAAGAATTATTGAAATTTTCGGGCCGGAGTCATCCGGTAAGACGACGCTGTCCCTGCACGTGGTTGCAGAGGCGCAGAAAAACGGCGGCGCGGCAGCGTTTATTGACGTAGAGCACGCGTTGGATCCTGTGTATGCGCAGAATTTGGGTGTGGACATAGACAATCTTCTGGTGTCCCAGCCGGATACGGGAGAGCAGGCGTTGGAAATTATGGAAACACTGATCAGAAGCGGCGCGCTGGATGTGGTTGTTTTGGACTCCGTTGCGGCGCTCGTCCCTAAATCAGAAATTGACGGTGAAATGGGCGATACTCATGTGGGCTTGCAGGCTAGGCTCATGTCGCAGGCGCTGCGCAAGCTGGCAGGGGCGATTTCAAAATCCGACACGATTGCTATTTTCATCAACCAGCTCAGGGAAAAGGTGGGCGTGATGTTCGGCAATCCCGAGGTGACGCCGGGCGGCAGAGCACTCAAATTTTACTCCTCCGTCCGTCTCGACGTGCGAAAGGGAGAGCCTATCAAAAACGGCGACCAAATCGTGGGAAACAGGACAAAAATTAAGGTCGTAAAGAACAAGGTTGCTCCGCCGTTTAAACTGGCAGAGTGCGAAATCCTCTACGGACATGGAATTTCCATGTCGGCAAGCATTCTGAACATGGGCGTGGCGAACGACATCATAGATAAATCCGGATCGTGGTTCTCCTATCAGGGAGAAAGAATCGGCCAAGGCAGGGATAACGCCAGACGATATATTGAGGAGCATCCCGAAATGGCGGAGGAAGTGAAAAAAACTCTCTACGAAAAACTGGGTCTGAATGGGAAAAAAGCAGAAGAGCCGGAGGCTGAGCAGGAAACGCCGAAAAAGACGGCGGCAAAAGCAAAGAACGATTAATTTTATGAGCGCCGCAGATTGCTGCGGCGCAGTATTTGTATAGTTTGTCAAGCAACACGATATGGACAGAATAAAGGCGAAACACGATAAAGGAAAGAAGAGGATGAACTGGTTTTTGATTGCCGTTGGCGGATTGCTGATTTTGGAGACTTGCTTTGCAATGTGTATCTCCAACTATAATCTGGGCGTCATTATGCCTGCTGTCATCGGTGCGCCGCTGCTCATATACGGACTTTTTTTTGGAGCCGTCAACGTATGGTTTGAGACATCGCTGGGCAATGCGGTGAAAATTGTTTTTATGTTCTGCTATGGACTGCTTGCCCTGCTGATTGTGATTTGTACAGCCGCAATAGAAGCGGGCGCAAACGGCAGGGCGGATAAAAACTGCGATGCCATAATAGTATTGGGTGCGGCCGTACACGGAAACAGACCGTCACGCGTACTGCAAAGCCGCCTCGATACGGCATATCAATACTGGGAGAATAACAGAGACTGCGTGATCGTCGTATCAGGAGGAAAGGGTAAAGAGGAACTGGTGACGGAGGCATCCGCTATGAGGCGGTATTTACTGGACAGAGGCGTACCGGAAGAAAGTGTTTTGGAAGAGGAAAGGGCAACCAGCACACTGGAAAATTTTAAATTTTCCAAACTGCTGCTGGAAGAACATTTTCCGAATGGATACAGTGCAGTATTCACGACCTCCCACTATCATGTATACCGAGCCCGGCTTGCCGCAAGGCAGGCGGGCTTGGATATTGAGGGCGTATCGGCGCCGTTTTCTTACTGGCTCACATTGAATTACTATCTGAGAGAAACGGCCGCTCTTGCACGGTACTGGCTGTTCGGAATGGTATGAAAATGCCGCACCCGAGAGAACGGGCGCGGCATTTTGCGTCAGGTTATTATTTAATCACGGCATTTTCTGCAAATGACGTATCGACGATGGCTTCGTAGGGGGCGCGTGCGTCGAGTTCGCCTGCTTCTTCTATTACATCCTGAAGTCTGGACAATGAGTCCTCGGTCAGAATGGGATCGCTGTTCCATGCGTCGATCGCCTTATAGCGCTCGGCAACCTTCTCGAGAATTTCTACATCCGTATCAGGGAAGAAGTCGGCGATCGTCTCGGCAATTTCTTTTGCGGAAGCACTCTTGACCCACTGCTGACCTTTATAGATTGCGTTTGTAAAGCCCTGAATAGTTTCAGGATTTTCTTTAATGTAGCTGGCCTTTGCGTAATATGCAGTATAGGGAATTTCGCCGCTCAGCTCGCCGATGGAGGCCAATACATAGCCCTTACCTTCCTTTTCCAGCGCAGAGGCTGTAGGTTCAAACAGAGCTACATAATCGCCCAGACCGCCGGTGAAGGCTCCGCCCATGTTCGCGAACTGTATTCCGGTGTCTATCTCCAGCTCATCCAGAGAGAGCCCGGCGTTTTTGATGACATATTCTAGAGTCATTTCAGGAACACCGCCTTTTCTGCCTCCGATGATGTATTTTCCTTTGAGATCCTCAATGGAAAAGTTCTCATTCGGTTCTCTTCCGACGATAAAGGCACCGTCGCGCTTAGTCATCTGTGCAAATACTCTCGGATAATCCTCTTTGCCTTCGTTATAGACGTAAATCGCGGCTTCCGGGCCGGAAAATCCGATATTTACCTGATCCGACAGTACGGCGGTCATGACCTTATCAGCTCCCTGACCGTTAATCAGATCAATGGTCAGGCCCTCCTCCTCAAAATAACCCAGTTTGATTGCCGCATATTGCGGAGCATAAAAGACAGAGTGCGCTACTTCGCTCACCGACACAGTGGTAAGGCCTCCTTCGGAACAGGCGCACAGGCTTACTACCATGACGATGATGGTCAACAGAAGAAATAGTTTTTTCATATGTTGCTCCTTTCAATTTTATTCAGCTTTTTCTCAAGCATGATAACCAGTTGATACATGACCGTAGCGGCTGCTGCGAGCAGTATGACGCTTGCCATGACGAGATCCATTTGGAATACCTGGGAACCGTAAACGATAAGGTAACCGAGACCGCTCCGCGATACCAGAAATTCTCCGGCGATTACGCCGACCCACGACAGCCCTACGTTTACTTTAAGAGAGTTGACTACCGTACCAATATTGGACGGAAGGACTAATTTTACCAGTATTTGAAATTTGTTTGCTCCGAGCGTTTGCAGCAGTTTGATCTTTTCGGGATCGGTTGACAGAAATCCGTTCAGCACCTCCAGTATGGTTACAATGAGGGATATGGCGATTGTCATAATAATGATTGCCCCCATTCCCGCACCGACCCACACGATAAAGACAGGTCCAAGGGCTATTTTTGGAAGTGCGTTTAATATGACAAGATAGGGCTCAAGAGCCTTTGAAAAAAACTTTGACCACCATAAAAGTATTGCAATGACCGTTCCCAAAATGGTTCCGGACACGAAGCCGATCACGGTCTCCACCGTGGATACGCCGAGGTGCATGAATAGTTCACCATTTTGCGAAAGATTGACAATCGTATTGACAATGCGGGACGGCTGACTCATGATAAACGGATCAATCCACTCCAGGCTGGCGGCAATCTCCCAAAATGCGATAAACAGAACGAGTATTGCGATACGCACCGCGTAGGTTTTGCGTTTATCGGTAGAGAGGCGTTTTAAATACTCACGGCGTTCTTTTGAAATATCACTGGACATGCACGTCAAGCTCCTTCCATATAGTATTAAAATAGCTTTTGAACTCCGGCGCATCACGCTTTTGCAGCGGAGAAAGGTTATCCGCTGCAAATGTAATTTTGAGAATCTTTTTGACCGTTGCGGGCCGTGCGGATAATATAATGACGCGGTCGGAGAGGCTGACGCTTTCCGCTATGTCGTGCGTTACCATAATGGCAGTTTTTTTCTGTTCCTTAATAATTTTATAAATGTCGTCCGAGACAGCGAGGCGCGTCTGGTAGTCAAGAGCGGAAAAGGGCTCATCTAACAGCAGTATCGCAGGACGCAGAGCCAGTGTCCGAATGAGCGCGGCCCGCTGGCGCATACCCCCGGAAAGCTGTGACGGATATTTTTT
>QAKS01000064.1 GCA_003343685.1 Clostridiales bacterium
GGTGATTTTTCTGCTTTTGATCATGTCCTTGATGACATTGCCGGGACCGACAGAGGGAAGCTGGTCTGCGTCCCCTGTGAAAATGAGGCGGGAGCCCGGCTTGACGGCCTGCAAAAGAGCGCGAAGCAGAAAAATATCCACCATAGACGTCTCGTCTATGATGACGGCGTCTGCTTCCAAAGGATTTTCCTCATCACGCTGAAACCGGCAGACGCTGTCCGGTTCGCCGTCTTTGGAAAAGCCGTATTCCAAAAGCCGGTGAATCGTCTGGGCAGGGCGCATGCAGGCCTGTTCCATCCGTTTGGCGGCGCGGCCCGTAGGGGCGGCAAGGGCTGTTTTCACTCCGCTGCGTTCCAGAATGGTGATGAGCTGCTTCAGAATCGTCGTTTTGCCCGTGCCCGGTCCGCCGGTGACGACGGAGACCGTGCCGGAGAGGGAGGAGAGCACGGCCCGCTCCTGCTCTTCTGTCAGAACGGTATCCTGAGCCAGAATTTCTTCGACCACGCTCATGTCCAACTCGATAGCGGGCTGCGCCGTTGCCAGTTCCATGAGGCGTCGGCCATCGTAAGCCTCTGCGCTGTGCGCCGAATAGAGCGCGATGGCAGGGACACCGTTGTACTCCATTTCCGACAGCGTGCCCATAAGAACAAGCCGATGGACGGCATCCTCTATATGTTCGCTGCTGTCCTGAAGAAAACCGGCCGCCCTGCCAATAAACATGTCAAAAGGAAAACAGGTATGTCCGCTGGACATCTCCAAAGACAGGACATGGCGAATGCCGTTTTCCGTGCGCAGAGCTGTGTAGTTGGGCAAATCCAGCCTTGCGGCGATGGCGTCCGCCTTTTCAAAGCCGATGCCGGCCACACTGCCGATCATGCGATAGGGGTTTTCGGAGATAATGGACGGCGCAGCACCGCCGTATACTTCGAGGCAGGCCATGGCCTGCTTGGTGGAAAGGCCCAGCTTTTGCAGGTCTATGACGGCGCTTCGCGCGGAGCTCTGCTCCACAAATGTCTGGTTGATGCGTCTGGCGGCGGCGAGGCTGATTCCTTTGATTTCTGCCAGACGCTCCGGTTCATTTTCAATGACGTGAAAGGTCTCTTCATGAAAGGCGTCCACAATCCGTGTGGCAAGGGCATGGCCAATGCCTTTAAAAAGGCCGCCGGAGAGGTAAGCGCGGATGCTTTCGTCGCCCTCGGGCATACGGGATTCCATGCTGACCACTTTGAACTGTTCGCCATAGACTTTATGTGTTGTCATCGCGCCATAGAAGCGCACGTATTCCCCCGGGTTTACCGGCGGCATGCTGCCGACGCAAACCAGATATTTGCCGTCGTCGTCCAGTTCGACAACGGTATAGCCGTTTTCGTCGTTTCTGAACAGTATGTCAATAATCTGTCCCTCTACAAAAGACAAAGCCGTGTGCTCCTTATGATTGCTACAAAAAGTATGACATTTTTTTTCGATAAATGCAAGAGGCGGCAAAAAGAATCCCCCGCGCCGTGCGGGGGAGGTCGTTTAATGCTTGATGATATCTGCAAGTACGGCATCGGCGGCGCGGAGAGCATCCTCGGGCGCAAGGCAAAGGGTGCAGCCTTGTCTGCCGCCTGAAATATAGATCTTTGGATGCGCCGCCGCACTTTGATGAAATACGGTGGGAAACTTCTTTTTCATGCCAATGGGGGAGACGCCGCCGCGGATATAGCCGGTGACGGACAGAACATCCTTCAGATGAAGCAGCTCTACAGATTTTTCTCCTACAGCTCTGGCGGCGGCTTTCAGGTCGATCTCGCAGGCGACGGGAAGGACGAAAACATAGTTGGCGCCGCTCTTCCCCACGGCTGCCAGCGTTTTAAAGCTCTCATCAAGGGGAGCGCCGGTCTGTTCCGCTGCGTGAACACCGTCGATAAACTTATCGCAGTCGTAGGTGAGCAGCTCATAGTGGATTTTCTGCCGATCCAGCATGCGCATGGCGTTGGTTTTAGCTTCTCTGGACATGGTTCCTAAAGCTCCAGATCCGTATGCTCCCAAGGCAGATCAATATCAGTGCGGCCGAAATGCCCGTATGCGGCAGTCTGTTTGAAAATAGGCCTGCGCAGACCAAGGCTTTCGATGATCGCCTGCGGACGCAGATCATAGGCCTTTGTAACCATGCGGGACAGTTCTTCATCCGCAACCTTTCCGGTGCCGAACGTATCGACCATAACGGAGACGGGCCGCGCGACACCGATGGCATAGGCAATCTGAATTTCGCATTTTTTTGCGAGGCCTCGGGCAACCACGTTTTTGGCAAGATAACGGGCGGCGTAGGCCGCGCTTCTGTCCACCTTGGTAGCGTCCTTGCCGCTGAATGCGCCGCCGCCGTGGCGCGCGTATCCGCCGTAGGTGTCTACGATGATTTTTCTGCCGGTAAGTCCGCTGTCTCCCTTGGGGCCACCTACGACAAATCGGCCTGTCGGATTGACGAGAATGCGGGTTTCGCCGTCTACAAGCTCCCCGGGGAGGATGGGCGTAATGACGTGGTCGATAATGCCGCTGCGGATCGTCTCCGACGAAACGCCGGGCAGATGCTGGGCGGAGACGACGACGGTGTCGATACGTACAGGACGGTCATCTTCATATTCCACAGTCACCTGACTTTTGCCGTCGGGCAGCAGGAAAGGAAGCGTATTGCTCTTGCGGACGTCTGCAAGGCGTTTTGCCAGCCTGTGTGCCAGACTGATGGGCAGGGGCATGAGCTCCGGCGTTTCGTCACAGGCAAAGCCGAACATCATGCCCTGATCGCCTGCGCCGGTATCCATGTCGCCGCGGTCTCTTCCCTCTAAAGCGCAGTTGACGCCCATGGCAATGTCGGGCGACTGCTCGTCTATGCTGGTGATGATGCCGCAGGAATCGGCGTTAAAACCGCTCTCATCGCTGTCAAACCCAATTTCCCGTATGGTGTCGCGGGCGATCTGCTGGATGTCCACATAGGCTTTGGTGGTGATCTCACCCATCACCAGAAGGAGACCTGTGTTCGTGGCACATTCACAGGCAACCCTTGCCAGCGGATCCTGCGCAAGAATCGCATCCAATACGGCATCGGATACCTGATCGCACAGCTTATCGGGATGTCCCTCAGTAACGGATTCAGATGTAAAAAGTTTTCTCATAGTGTTCTCTCCTTAAAATCAGCCTTACAAAAAAACCTCATGCCGCAAGGTAGAGGTCGTGTGCGCAGGGGCGCATTTCCCTCATCTGCCGGCCGGACGCTTTATCGTCCGCCGAAGGATTTAGCACCGGACTGTTCCGGTTGCTGGACTTCACAGGGCCTTTCCCTCCGTCTCTCTTGATAAGGCATATGATATGGCGGATTCTTTCCGCCTCTTTTCTGCTATTACTATATCACATACGCGCCAAAAGTAAAATATACAATGTGTGCAAAATGTAAAAAAAGTTGAAAATGTGTTCGGAAATCTGTATAATCGTTTCTATGAAAAAAATATTAGGTTCCATGCGCCGCGCTGCGGAGAGATTTCATATGATAGAAAATGGGGACAGGATTGCCATAGGGGTATCCGGGGGAAAGGACTCCATGCTTCTGCTTTACGCAATGTGGCTGTATAAACAGTATATGAAGGTCGATTATGAAATTATCGGCATTACGGTAGACTTGGGCTTCGGCAATTTTGATACAGAGCCGCTTCGCCGGTTTATAGAGGGGCTGGGTGTCAGATATCTCGTGGAAAAGACGCAGATCGGCGAGGTGGTTTTCGACATACGAAAGGAGAAAAACCCCTGCGCGCTCTGCTCTAAAATGCGAAAAGGCGCTTTTTATGAGGCGGCAAAGCGGGAGGGAATGAACAAAGCGGCTTTTGCCCATCATCGCGACGATCTGTTTGAAACGCTGCTGCTCGGCCTGTTCTATGAGGGGAAAATGAACGTGTTTTCTCCCGTTACGTACATGTCGCGGAGAGATATTACGCTGATCCGCCCGTTTATTTTGGCGGAGGAATGCGACATTTCCGGCGCTGTAAAAAGGCTTGCGCTGCCGGTGGTGAAAAATCCGTGTCCGGCGGACGGCGTGACGAAGAGAACGGAAATGCGCGAGCTGTTGGACAGTATGATAAAGACAAACCCGCGCGCAAAGGAAAGTCTGATGGCGGCGATTTCCAACGTAGATCACTACAATCTTTGGGACAAAGGGCCGTGGCTCGAGAAAAAATAACAGGCGCAAAAACGCCCTTATTTTTCTGTGGTTTTTCCAGAGGGAGAGAGACTCTGTAAATTTGTTGATGATATCAGACAGAATGTCGAATTGTTCTGTAGAGAGCAGTTCGCATTTTTGTATGATGACAGAACTATCGTTATTCGGACGTCCGGCAAATAAAATACGGTTGCCGGAAATGCACAATGAAACACGCGAAAAACCATCCGTCCGTCAGACAGACTATTGCCGTTCCAATGCGGCGTCGCGCCGAGGAAAGGGGCGAACGCGGCGGAAAAAGCGCACGAAAAACCATTCGTCCGTCAGACAGACTGCTGCCGTTCCGATTCGGTATCGCGGCGAGGGAAGGGGCGAACGCCCCCAAAGGTGTATACAACGGCGGTAACAGAGGCAGCGCCCATGTTGTACAGAACTTTCATACATTCATCCAGCGTTGCGCCGAGAGTGACGACATCGTCTGTGAGGAGAATGTGTTTTCCGCGGATATCAGCTTTTCGGACAGGAGAAAACGCGCCGACGGGGTTGGCGAGACGATCCTCCCCCTTTAAGGAGGACTGGGGTTTGGTACGCCGAGTCCGGACGAGAAGGCGGGCAAGAGGCTTGCCCGAAAAACGCGCAATTCGTCGGGCAATATATTGAGAGGGATTATAGCCGCGAACCATGATGCGCGTATAGTGCAGAGGAACCCAAGTAATCATATCAAAATCCACTGCAGAGACTACGGAACACATCTCATCCCCCAGCTCGTTGGCAATCCAGCGGGCAAAGTCAAACTTCATGGCGTGTATGCGCTTTTTTACAGAACCGCCGTAGGGATAAAAGCCATAGCAGGGGAAGGAATACTGCGGGAGTAATACAGGCGCACCCCTAAGAACCGAACAGTCCGCCTCGGGACAGGCTTCACCCGTATGCGGGTGAATGCGGCGCAGACACAAAATTTGACGCAGCTTTTCGGTCAGACGTGAAACGCTCATGGCAAATCGCTTTCGCCTCTGCGCGACCGATGCCTGACCTCCGAATCTATGTTTGGCACACGGATGATGATATCCGACAGGTTACAGTCCAACGCATCGCAGATTCTGTCGAGATACTCCAGATTTACCCGTTCAGCCATCTCGTGATACAGCTCATTGATGGTTGCGGGCCGTATTCCTGTTTTTCTCGCAAGATCAGCCTGTGTCCACCTCAGTTCGCCAAGCTTGCGTGATAAAAGAATTCTAATCATTGGAGATACTCCTTTCCGGTTGAATATAACAATTAGAGATAGAATATTATAATTTTTAGGAAGATTATTACGAAATCAGTAATTTATTTTGAAAACATAAAAAACATATTAAAAAAATAATATTTTGAAGGACAGATTCTGCCATAATGCCGAACTCTTTTAAAAAGAGGGCTGCGTAAAAGCTTATCGAAACAGACAGGAGCCTTTTCCAATGAGCTGGGAGCCGCTCCCATGGGAGCGGCTCCGTTAAATCAATTTATCGCCATAAAAAGTAGAAGGTTTGGGTTTTTAGAAATATCTCTTCAGCAGGCCGTCAAAACCGCAGCCGTGACGCGCTTCGTCCTTAGCCATCTCGTGAACGGTATCATGGATTGCATCGTAACCAAGCTCCTTGGCCTTCTTCGCAATCATCAGCTTTCCGGCGCATGCGCCCTGCTCAGCTTCTGCACGCATCTCAAGGTTCTTCTTTGTGCTGTCTGTAACGACTTCGCCCAACAGTTCTGCAAATTTGGCAGCGTGCTCGGCTTCCTCATAAGCATATCTTTTATAAGCTTCCGCGATTTCGGGATAGCCTTCCCTCTCAGCAACCCTGCTCATAGCCAGATACATGCCGACCTCACAGCACTCGCCGTTGAAGTTGTCGCGCAGGCCCTGAACGATTTCGGGGTCAATGCCCTCTGTAGAAGCGATCACATGCTCGCATGCGTACTCCTTTTTGCCTTCCTGCTTCTCGATAAATTTATCGGAAGAGGCTTTGCACTGGGGACACTGAGCGGGAGGGTTCTCTCCCTCATAGACATAACCACAGATGGTGCAGATATACTTTTTCATGTTAAATTACCTCCTTCAAACAGATCAAATTTTTTGTTATGACTATTTATAACACGATCATTTATAAATGAAACACATTTTCAAAAAATAATAATAATTCTTATTTTTATTTTTTCCTGAAGCTGATAAGTGCTGCGCCTGCCAGAACGGAAGCTATGCCGGCAATCTGAAGCCCCTCCAACACGTCTCCGAAAGCGACGACGCCTGTCAGTGTGGCAACGACAGGTTCAATGGTGGCCAGAATGCCTGCCTGTCCGCCTTCGACTCCAAGAGCAAGCCCCTTATTGTACAGCAGCAAGGGAAGCACGGAGCCTATCAGTCCCAGCAGCAGGTAAAGAACGATGAGCACAGGAGAAGACATGTCGATCTGCCAAGGAGGCGTAATGCACACGAGAATCAGCGTGCCGGAGATGACAGGCCATGTGGCGACCGCCGTGGAAGAGCAGTACAGGAGAGCCTTGCGTCCCATTACCGTGACGAGAGAATAGCAGACGCCTGAGGCCAGTCCGAGGGCGATGCCGGCGGCATTGACAAAAAGCGATGCGGGATCGTAGATGCGCACGACGAGAGCGCTGCCTGCAAGGGTCAGAATCAGGCACAGAAGCTTTTTTCCGGTAATTGGCTCTTTATAAAAGATACGTGAGAGAAGAATGACAAAGGCGGGCGCAGTGTATAAAAGCATTGACGCCATTGCAGTGGACAGCAAATCGACAGCCGACATATAAAAAAGATACATCCCTGCGGTGGTAAAAATACCCATAACAGCCATATAGATCAGCATTTTGGACGAAGAAAATCGTAAAGAATCCTTTTTTGCACAGCCTAGGATCACAAGAATCACCGCCGCGACAAGGGCACGCATCGTTGCGGAAGCGGCGGGGCTGATCCCAAGAGCAGAAAGACTGCGGGTCAGCAGAGGTAAAAAGCCCCAGCACAGCGCTGCAAGCAAAATACACAAGATCCCCAGTGAACGCTTTCCCATCCCGCGTCTCCCCCTCATTCAGAATACTCCCCAAAACAGATGCCGGTCAGTACATCGGAAAACATTATAATATTACTTCCAATTTTTGTCCAGCGCCCACAATTCGT
>QAKS01000072.1 GCA_003343685.1 Clostridiales bacterium
ACGCCCGTGTTGATAAACAGTCCATCGCCCGCCCCTAAAGCAAACCGCAACCCGCCTATTTGGAAATCGACGACACCCCGTTCCACGGTAATAAATTCAAATTCATCGTGCCAATGAACGTCCATTTTTCTATGGTCAAACAGGCTGATGTCCTCGTAATAATACTGAAAGGGGAACACTTCTTCCACCTGTACTCCCAACTCCCGCAGGGACTCGTCCGTCGTCGTTCTCCTTTTCAGTCCGTCAGAGTGCTTCAATATTATTCTCCTTCATTCGCATTTGGTTATATTGTATTATTATTAGGCAATATAATACAATTAAATTCTCATCTATGAGTATAAAATACTATTTGCAAGGCAATTCGTCAATATGCACGAACCATTTTCGTTCAAGGAGTATCAATCATGCGTATCGGTTATAAACATACGATGTATGCCTGCTACACCGGCTTTATCGTACAGGCGACCATCAACAACTTCATACCGTTGCTATTCGTTACTTTTCAGACATCCTACGGCATTCCGTTGTCTCAGATCACTTTTTTGGTGACGTTCAATTTCGGCATTCAGCTCGTCACTGATCTGATTGCCGCCGCTTTTGTCGATAAGATCGGCTATAGAATCTCCTGTATCCTTGCCCACGTCTTCGGGGCACTTGGTCTGATCTCTCTGGCAATCCTGCCGGATCTGCTTGCCGATCCCTTTACAGGCCTACTGATCTCTGTGTTCATCTATGGCGTTGGCGGGGGATTGCTTGAGGTTTTAATGAACCCCGTCGCCGGAGCGTGTCCCGTTGACAACAAAGCATCGGCCATCAGCCTGCTTAACTCTTTCTACAGTTGGGGGAGTGTCGGCATCGTTCTGCTGTCCACAATCTTTTTCTCCGCATTTGGTCTTGAGAACTGGAAGGTACTCGCCCTTATTTGGGCAATCATCCCCATTTTCAATATCTTTCTGTTTGCGAAGGTCCCCATCGGCAGTATGATCAAGGAGGGCGAACAAAAGATGTCTCTTAAATCTCTCTTATCCTATAAGGTATTTTGGATCATGCTCGTCTTGATGCTCAGCGCAGGTGCCTGCGAGCAGGCCATTATTCAATGGGCTTCTACTTTCGTAGAACAGGGGTTGGGAATCAGCAAGACAATCGGCGACTTGGCAGGTCCTATGTCCTTCGCCTTTATGATGGGCATCTCCCGCTTGCTCTACAGCAGGATCGGGCATAGGCTCGACATCAAAAAAGCCCTCATGTTCAGCGGACTGCTCTGTCTGGTATGTGTTCTGATCTTAGCGCTATCGCCGTGGCCCATCCTCGGGCTGATCGCCTGCGCTGTATGCGGCTTCTCCGTTGGAATTCTGTGGCCTGGCGCCATTAGCCTCTCCGTCGCCAGCATCCGTCTGGGTGGTACGACGATGTTTGCCTTCCTTGCACTCGCTGGTGCAGTCGGCTGCACACTGGGACCCACAGTCGTCGGTACGGTGTCCAGCGCTGCCGGGGACAATCTGACCGCCGGCTTCCTCGCTGCGGCAATTTTTCCCCTTTTGATGATTTTCGGCATCATTGCGTATCACATCCACGCGAAAAAGCATCCGTCCGACAGCAGGGCATAGGCTTGCAAAAATCCGAAAATTTCCATTCTTCCATAGCGGAACAGCTCCCCTGGATTACCAAAGTGGAGCTGTTCTTTGTGTTTTCAGATTTGTATGTTATTTTTTTATTGTATCCCGTCCAGCTTCGGTATTCCGGCGAATCCGCGCGCAAGATCCTCATCCGTGGGGATATAGTCTGTCATTTTTCCTTCGTTGTAGGCCATGTAAGCCGCCAGATCGAAATAGCCCGTGCCGGTCAGTCCGAAGAGTATCGTCTTTTCCTCTCCGCTTTCCTTGCACTTCAGCGCCTCATCAATCGCTACACGGATCGCATGGGATGATTCCGGTGCAGGCAGAATTCCCTCCACCCGTGCAAACTGCGTTGCCGCATCAAACACCCGGGTCTGCTCTACCGCTCTTGCCTCATCCAGATACCCATCATGATAAAGCTGCGATAGAATCGGACTCATGCCGTGATAGCGCAGGCCGCCTGCGTGGTTTGCCGACGGCATAAACCCGCTGCCCAGTGTATACATCTTTGCCAACGGCGTCACCTTTCCCGTATCGCAGAAATCATAGGCGAATTTTCCTCTCGTCATGGATGGGCACGACGCCGGCTCCACCGCAATGAAGTAGGGGGAACGTTTGCCGTTCAATCTGTCCTCCATAAACGGTGCCATCAGGCCCCCCAGATTCGAGCCGCCACCGGCGCAGCCGATTACGATGTCGGGATATACGTCGTATTTTTCCATAGCCGCTTTTGCTTCCAGACCGATGATGGACTGGTGTATCACCACCTGGTTCAGCACGCTGCCCAGAACATACCGTCTGCCCGTACTCGTCACCGCAACCTCTACTGCCTCTGAAATTGCTGTTCCGAGACTTCCTGTGCTGTCCGGAAATTCCGCCAGCATCTTCCGCCCCACCTCCGTCGTGTCAGAGGGAGAGGGAATGACATTGGCGCCATACGTCTCCATAACAGCTTTTCTGTAGGGCTTTTGCTGCGCGGAGCACTTCACCATGTAAACCGTCAGGTCAAGCCCATAATATCCGCACGCCATAGAAAGCGCCGTGCCCCACTGCCCTGCACCCGTCTCGGTCGTTACGCCCGTAAGCCCCTGTTCCTTTGCGTAATAGGCCTGTGCAATGGCCGAATTCAGCTTATGGCTTCCCGAGGTATTGTTTCCCTCAAATTTATAGTAGATTTTCGCCGGCGTATCAAGCGCTTTCTCCAGACAGTATGCGCGCACCAGCGGCGACGGACGATACATCTTATAGAAGTTACGGACAGCCTCCGGTATTTCAATATATCTATCAGACGTATTCAATTCCATTTCCGCCAGCTTTGTGCAAAACACCGGCTCCAGATCTGCCACAGTGACAGGCTTCAGCGTAGCCGGATTCAGAATCGGCGCGTGGTCGGTCTTCATATCGGCGCGTACATTATACCAATACTTCGGTATCTCCTTTTCACTCAGATAGATCTTGTAGGGGATTTCCTTACTCATTTTCGTTCTCCTTTCAATAAAATAATAATAAAAAAACGCATATCCCAAAAGCCTCTTTTGACTTTTAAGGACAAGCGCTGTTCAGCAACCTGCGGTACCACCTTTTTTGACGTTTTCACGTCCGCTCAACGATATGCAATCACACATCCGCCCTTTAACGCTGGCATGCGTCCGCAGATAATCGGCTCAACGTTCGGCTTTCGCCAGTTTGCCTTTCCCCTCGGCCCTCAGAAATCCACCGATTCAGTCCGCTTTCTGCCAAATCCCAGCAACATTGGCTCTCTGTGAGTGCGCTACCAAACCGTACCTTTCCTCGTCGGTTTACAATTCAAACTGTATCACTGTTTTTTTTATTTGTCAACAGTTATTTTTCCCAATTCTCCTCTTTCAGCTTTTCCGACAGCTCCTTCAAAGTATTTTCCGCCTCTTTGTAATGGGGCAAAACCGTCCCCACCTCTTTCCAGAAGTCCTTGGAGTGGTCCATGTGCTTTAAATGCGCTAACTCATGCACCACCACATAATCAATCTCTCTCCCTCCGGCCATCATCAGCTTCCATGAAAAATTCAGATTTCCCTTGCTGCTGCATGAGCCCCATCTTGTGGTGGCATTGGAGACTTTTACAGCCGCGGCCTCCACGCCCATCTCCTCTTCAAAGACAGCCACCCGCTCAGAGAGAATCTCTGCCGCTTCGCTTCTGTACCATTTGATCAGCGCCGCCTTTTTTCCTTCCCCTCTTGGAGTATGCACCCGTTTCCCGTCAAAACAGGCGTCCTCTCTGTTTTCCTCCAACACAGGATACTGTTTTCCTAAAAAACGCACAGTCTCCGCCGTATGCCGAGCCTGCGCCTCCAGAATCATCCGTATTTTATCCAGATGCTTCTTGACCCATTCCCTCTTGGTATCTACATATCCCGCTATAAATTCATCTGTCAGCACATAAGGAGCCCGCACCACAACCTCGCCCTTTTTTGTGACGATAATAGCAATTGATTTTCTCTTCGTCCTCTTGACAGTATATTCAAATTCCGGCAATTTGCGCCTCTTTTACAGCAGTTCCACGCCCCTCATGCGGATTCCCTCCGCCATTTCGGGGTCCATGTTGCTGTCAGAGATAACCACATCCACATCGTCAAATCCTGCAAAGGTAAACGGCATGTTTTTTCCGAATTTGGAGTAATCCATCAAAACAATCTTTTTCCGCGCGTTTTTAATCACTTCTTTTTTTATCCCACATTCCGTATAGGTGCCGCAGGTAAAACCGCTTTCAAAGGTGCATCCGCTGGATGCCATAAAAGCGATGTCAATGTTAATCTGAGAAAGATATTCCGTCGAATTGACTCCGGCAACAGACAGAGAACTTTTGTTGAGCTGCCCTCCGAGCAGCGTTATAATCGGATATTTTTTCTTCATCAGCTCCAGCGATACATTGACGCCCGATGTAGTGACCGAGCAGTATTCGTCCGGTATTTTCTCCGCCAGATACATCATTGTACTGCCTGCATCTATAAACAGGGAACATCCCTGCTCAAAAAGCGCCGCCGCCTTTCGTGCAATTTCCTCCTTTGCCTCCACATTGGCTGTCGCCCTCTTATGATAAGCCGCCTCTGTTACGATCATCAGATTGTGCATAGCCACAGCGCCTCCGCGCGTACGTTTCACCAGCCCCTCTTCTTCAAGGCTTATAATATCCCGCCGGAGTGTCATGCTCGAACAGCCCGGAAACCGCTCCTCCAGCTCCTTCAGTTTGACTTCTCCCTTTGTTCGGAACATATTTTTGATAATTTCACGTCTCTCTTCTTTCACAGTAAGTACCTCTTCCCCTTTATAATTTGATTTTATCACTTTCGATGTGAAATATCAACATTATTTCACAATTTTATGTTACTTTAAAGGCCAATCTCTCCTGTTGTTCCCTGCCGTCCCCGATTCACCCTTTTGGTTTTTCGGAATATATGGTATAGTAGGGGAAGAAAATAACCGTGTGAGGAGAGCATATGAAAATCATTATGACAGGCGGCGGCTCCGCCGGGCATGTCACACCGAATCTGGCCCTGGTTCCGCTGCTTCGGGAAAAGGGCTATGAAATCAAATACATCGGCACCGAGGACGGCATCGAGCATGAAATCATCGACCGTGCCGGCATTCCCTACTATGCCATTTCAGCCGGCAAGCTCCGGCGCTATTTCAGCCTGAAAAATTTTACCGATCCGTTCCGGATCATGAAGGGATATTTTCAGTCCAAAAAAATACTGAAAACGGAAGCGCCCGATCTCGTTTTTTCCAAGGGCGGCTTTGTGACCGTACCCGTCGTCTTTGCCGCAAACAAACGGGGCATTCCGGTCGTCCTGCATGAGAGCGACTTCACGCCCGGTCTCGCAAACCGGCTCGCCATCCCCAAGGCGACGAAAGTCTGCGTCTCCTTTGAATCTGCCATGAAGCATATCGACAGCGGAAAATGTGTACTCACCGGCTCTCCGGTGCGGCACGAGCTTCTTTCCGGCAGCCGCGAAAGAGGGCTGGAGACGCTGGGATTTACCGGGGAAAAACCCGTTTTGCTCATTATGGGCGGCAGTCTTGGCGCGCAGGCCATAAACGACGCGGTCGACGCGGCGCTTGACCGGATTCTCTGTTCGTTTGACGTGGTTCATATACGAGGCGAAGGAAAGATGAATCCCACTCTTGAAGGCCGGGATGGATATGTGCGATATGGATTCATCAGCAAGGGACTCCCCGACATTTTTGCCGCAGCTGATCTGATGCTGTCCCGGGCAGGCGCCAACGCTATTTTTGAAATACTGGCTCTCGCACTTCCGGCGCTGCTGATCCCCCTGCCTCTCGAAGCGAGCCGCGGCGACCAGATTTTAAACGCCGGATATTTTGAGGAAAAAGGGTTCAGCCTCGTTATGCAGCAAAGTGAGCTTACGCCGGACAGCCTCGTGTCCCGTCTGGATGAGCTTCATAAACGCGCCGACAGCCTTCGCGCCGCGATGAAGGCAAGCCAAATGACAGACGGCGCGGCAAACGTTGCCGGTGTGATCACTTCGGTTCTGGAAGGAAAATAGATGGAAATACTCTCTTTGATAGAGGCGGCGGCATCTCTGCCGCCAAAAAAACGCTCCGAAGCATTGTCCGGTCTTTGCGACCGACAGTCCGTAGGTCATATGTTCAATCTGCTGAAGGGGCAAAAAGGGCGCCGCAGTATATTGCGTGCCCTGCTCGATATTTCTAAAACCTGCGGCGACATCGTCGCACATAATATAGACCTCCATGCACAATTGATGGACGGGCTTTTGCATGACAGCGACCCGAAAACGCGCAAAAACTGCGCTGAGCTTCTCGGGCGCCTCCGCCCCGACGAACACCGGGAGGCGCTTATGTCCGCCTTGAACAGCGAGGAGACTTATTTTGTTCGTCCTTCCATCATTCTGGCTCTTGGAAACTGCCGTCCCTCTCCCGAGCTGGCGGCTTTTCTATCCGGCTATAAGATTCCTCCCTGCGACGATAAGCACAAGGCCGAACAGGAACGAGCCGTCAGGCTGGCGCTCTCGGCGCTCTCACCCTCCGCACTTCCCGCGATGAAGCCCTACGGACTCGACAGCCGGGTTTTGCTGTTTTGTCCCAACGTTCGCGTCACCATAGACGAGGCCTCCGAAATGGGTCTTACTGCACAGGAGTTTAAGCACCTGAAAAACTGTGTCTGCGTCACCGGCCGCAAGGACGGC
>QAKS01000094.1 GCA_003343685.1 Clostridiales bacterium
GCGCCTTTGAACCATAGCTGTCCGAAGTGCGGGGCACAGGTAAAACCGGGCAGTAAGTTTTGCTCAGAATGCGGACAGCCGCTTTGAGACATTGTAAAACCAGAAGGGATAAGAAAATCACGACTTTTGAAGAGGGCGTGACCTACTACTACGAATAGACGAGCGTTGCCATCGTCATAGCGCCGCACACGGGGCAGACGACGTTCGTAAACTCACGTATCGTGTCCTCCTTAAAAGAAGTGCCGAAAAACAAAAACATGAGAACCTCCATTCTAGAAAAAGACCCGCTTTGCCAGCCGTGCGGTAAAACGGGTCTTTATTTACATGGGTGCGCTGCCTGATTAAGCCAAGTCGTATTTTTTCAGCATTTCGCGGGCGAACTTAATGCTCTCGCGCACAAAGGTATCGCCGTCGGGCGCGAGCTTTCTCCATACCCATGTCTCCATGTTGTCGGTGCAGTCTTGGAAGCCCTCAAAGCCGAGATAGCCGTCGAAGCCGATTTCTTTAAAGGCACGGAAGATGCCGTCCCAGTCTACGTGGCCTGTGCCGGAAATGCCGCGGTCGTTCTCGCACATATGGAAGTTGGAGAGATATTTTCCGGTCGTCTTGACAGCTTCGTAGAAGCTCGTCTCCTCTACATTCATGTGGAAACTGTCCAGATGGACGAATGCGTTGGGCTCGTCAATCATTTTGGCAAGGCGAACGCCCTGCTCCGCTGTATTCAGAAGGTAGGACTGGAATCTGGTAACAGGCTCTACGGCAATGGAAACGCCGAAATCTGCGGCGTACTTCGCAACTTCCTTCAGGCTTTGGGCGCTGAATTCCCACTCCTGCTCGGAAGGCATTTTTTTTGCGGGCTTCATGTACTGTGAGTAGATGACGCCGGAGAACATTTTGGCGCCGGCCTCGGCAGAAGCCTTTACGCAGTCCTTCAAGTACTGCACGCCGTTTTTGCGGCAGTTTTCGTCAAAGGATGTGATGTCTATCTCCTCTCCGAGGAGCACGTTGGACGTGGTGACGCAGAAGCCGTCCAGCCTTTCCTTCACTGCCTTGGGGTCAAACTTGGGCAGGCACATGAGAGGAATCTCGATAAAGTCAAAGCCATAGTCCTTGACGGTGTCGATAATATCAAGCGTATCGTTAGACCACTCGCTGCACCACTGATAAGCGTGAATACCTAATTTCATTTTTTTACCCTTCCTTTGATTTTATTTTTTAAAATGTATCTATATTATATCACTTTGGAAATAAAGGGTCAACGCAAAAAATGAACGAAAAAGAAAAGCAATTGTGACTTTTTTTTGTCAAATTGAGATAGAATTCATATTATTATCTAAAAAAATTAAAAAGAGTTCAAATTAATTCATTTTTTCTTTGACATTGTTGAAACCGTATGGTAAAATCAAAAACAAAAGGAGAGAAACATGAGACAGTATCTGATAGCCCATGACATTGGAACGTCCGGAGACAAGGCAAGCCTGTTTCACGTAGACGGAAGGTTGATAAAAAGCGTCACAAAGCCCTATGAGACAAGCTACCCGGACGCAGTCCGCGCCGAGCAGAACGCGGAGGACTGGTGGACGGCCGTATGCAGCTCTACAAAAGAGCTTCTGGAGGGATACGACAAACGTGAGGTTGCGGCAGTGTGTTTTTCGGGGCAGATGCAGGGCCTGCTGTGCGTAGATAAAAACGGTACGCCGCTGGCTCCCTTTATGATGTATAACGACCTGCGCGCCGGAGAGGAAACCGAACGGCTGAAGGAAAAGGTGTCTCCGTGGGAATTGTATACGACGACAGGACACCCGATGAACAGTTCCTATACGTTGGAAAAGCTCATGTGGGTTAAGGCAAAAATGCCGGACGTCTATAAAAAAACATACAAAATCCTTTCGGCAAAAGATTACATTATATATAAACTGACGGGACAGTTTCTGATGGACGTCTCCAACGGCTCCGCGACAAACGCAATGGACATCAGGGAAATGAACTGGTCCGGAAAGTTGATTGAGGGAGCGGGCGTGGACGGTGAAATGTTCCCCGAGCTGCGCGACGCCACCTACGTTACGGGAGAAGTGAGCGCGAGTATGTCTCTGGAATGCGGGCTGGCGGCGGGAACGCCCGTCGTGCTGGGCGGCGGAGACGGGCAGTGCGCCTCCGTGGGCGCCGGTTCGGTGGCGGAGGGGCTGACATATATCAGCGCAGGCTCGTCCTCCTGGATTTCTACGGCTTCCAAAATACCCGTGTTTGACAAGGATATGACGATTACAAATTTTGCCCACATCGTGCCGGGATATGTCTGCCCCAGCGGTACCATGCAGACGGCAGGCTCTGCGCTGAACTGGGTCAAGAATACCATATGCCGCTATGAGACGGCGGAGGCAAAGCAGTCGGGCGGCAGCCCTTATGACAGCATGAATGAGCAGATCGCCGCGTCTGTACCGGGCGCGGGAGGGCTTCTCTTTCTGCCGTATCTGATGGGGGAGAGAGCGCCCCGGTGGAATCCCAATGCCAAGGGCGCGTTCATCGGCTTGAAGCTTTCCAACACAAGGGGAGACATTCTGAGGAGTGTGATCGAGGGAATCGGCATGAATCTGGATATCATTTTGAATACGCTCAGACACGATATTCCGATCAGGGAGATGGGCATCATAGGCGGCATGGCCAAGGGAAATATTGTTTGTCAGATTTTTGCCGATATTATGGGCATGAACATCAATAAGATGAAAAATATGGATGAAGTGGGCGCTATGGGCGCGGCGGTGGCCGGCGGTGTAGGCGTAGGCGTCTATCAGGACTTTACCGCAATCGAAAAGTTTTCCGGAATTGCTGCTGTTCACGAGCCGGATGGAAAGGCGCATGAAAAATACGAACAGATTAAGCCGCTGTTTGACAAGGCATACTATTCCCTAAAGGAGCTGTTCGATCAAATGACGGGGGTTGGAGCATGATGGAATTGCTACCGTCTGTTGCGTCGGCTGAGCAGATCAATCTGGGGGCGGCGATAGACAGCCTCGGGGAATGGCCCTATCTTCATATTGATATGGAGGATGGTAACTTTGTTCCGAATATCACCTTTGGCATGAAAACGGTAAAGGCCATATGCGGACATGCGGAGGGAAAACGCGTGGACGTCCATATGATGGCGACCAATCCGGTGCAGTATTTGGAAGGGCTGGCGGAATGCGGCGTGGCGATGGCATGCGCCCATATAGAGGCGCTGGAATATCCGTTGCTGTTTTTGGAGGAGGCGAAACGTCTGGGTATGGAAGCAGGATTGGCGCTTAATTTTAAAACGCCCATAGAAGCCTTTGAGCCGTTTTCGGATGCGGCGGACTATTTACTGGTGATGACGTCGGAGCCGGACGGGAGAGGGCAGTTGCTGTCGGACTATGCGGTGCAAAAGGCAATCCGGGCAGCAAAAAGGTATCCGCGGGTTTACACGGACGGCGGAATAGATGAAAATACTCTGCAAAGGCTGGCGGAGGGAAATCTATGCGGCGCGGTGCTGGGCAGGCTGGCATTCTCGTGTGATTCACCCGATAAGAAATTGAGCGCGCTTGCGGCGCGGTTCAAATAAACGATTTTAACAAGGAGGCTTCAATGAAAATCGAAGAGCTAGAGAGAATTGCAAATACGATCCGTCTTGACGTATTGGACGAGGTGTATGCGGCAAAATCGGGACATCCGGGCGGTAGTCTTTCGGCTGCGGATATGCTGGCGGCATTGTATTTCGAGGTGATGAACATACGCCCCGAAGAGCCGAAGTGGGCAGACAGGGATAGATTTGTCCTGAGTAAGGGACATGCAAGTCCGGCATATTATTCCGCACTGGCACGCAGAGGATATTTCAGCACAGACAGGCTCAAGGATTTCCGCTCTGTCCGCGATTATCTGGAGGGCGCGCCCAGCACAAAGCTTGAGGGTGTAGATATGTCTGCGGGACCGCTGGGGCAGGGTATGTCCGTAGCGGTGGGTATGGCGCTGGCGGCGAGGCTTTCCAAAAAGGACTACAAGGTATACTGCATGGTTGGAGACGGCGAGAGCCAGGAGGGCCAGGAGTGGGAGGCGCTGATGGCAGCGTCTAAATACAAGCTCTCTAATTTGATCGGTATTCTGGATCATAACCATGTACAGATGTGTGGCACAAATGATGACATTATGCCGCTGGGAGACATTAAAGCAAAATTTGAATCCTTCGGTTGGGACACGATATCCATAGACGGGCATGACATGAAGCAGATTGTCGATGCGCTGAAGCAGGCGGGTAGTGGAGATAAGCCCACGATGATTATTGCCGAGACGGTAAAGGGCAAAGGCGTTTCCTTCATGGAGGGACAGTATAAGTGGCACGGCGCCGTTCCGAATGAGGAGCAGTATGCACAGGCCGTAAAAGAACTGGGGAGGACGATATAATGACAGCAAACAGAGTAGCGATGGGAGAAACCGTTTTGGAACTGGCGCGCGAGGACGAGCGTATCTGTATCGTAGAGTCGGATATTGCCGGTTCCGTAAATTTCACACCCTTTATCCAAACGTTTCCCGAGCGCCATTTTGATTGTGGCATTGCGGAACAGAATATGGTGGGCGTGGCGGCAGGTCTTGCCAGCTGCGGATATATACCGTTTGTGGCAAGCTTTGCGGTGTTTGCCAGCATGCGCGCTCTTGACCAAGTAAGAAACGCGCTGTGCTACAATCACTTCCCTGTTGTTGTAGTCGGCTCCCACGCCGGCCTGGAAACGGGGCCTGACGGTGCGACGCATCAGGCGGTTGAGGATGTTGCCATTATGCGCGCCGTGCCGGGAATTACGGTTTTGGCGCCTTCTACCCCTGTTATGACACGCGCGCTTACGCGTGCGGCGGCGTATGCGGGCGGTCCGGTGTACCTGCGCCTTGGAAGAGATAAGATGGAGGAACACTATGAGGACGGCGAGAAATTTGAGATTGGCGGCAGCAAGATGCTGAAAGAGGGCGAAGATGTGGCGATCATGGCATACGGCAACATGGTGACACCGGCCATGAGGGCGGCGGAGCAGCTCAAAGAGAAAGGTGTGAGCGCTTCCGTTATCGATATGTACAGCCTGAAGCCTTTTGACGAGGCGCGTGTGATTGCCGAGGGAAAGTCGAAGAAGGTAATTATCACGGCCGAGGATCACAACATTATCGGCGGGTTGTTCGGCGCGGTGGCGGAGACGCTGGCGAAAAACGGCATTGGCTGCAAAACAGCTCCTGTCGGCGTGGAAGATAAGCTGGGTAAGGCAGGAAACTCCGCAGACCTGTTCCGGATGTATGGACTGACCGCGGAAAATATTGT
>QAKS01000020.1 GCA_003343685.1 Clostridiales bacterium
CCGGGGAGGCTTTTATCTCCAGCCCTTCTGTGAACTGCTCTGTTTCGCCGCTTTTGATATCCGTTCTCACAATTTTTCCGTCGGATACCGTATAGATTTTTCCGTCTGCATAGGCTATCGCCCCTTCCGTCCCCTTTTCCTCGTTTATCGCGTAAACCTTTATCTCTCCCGATTTTTCCACACTGCATGCCATCAGCTGGGGGGAATCGCTGCCGGTCATGGCATAGAGCGTATTTTCTTCACCGTTCCATGTGTAGGAATACGTTACCGTACCAAAACCCTCTTCACCCATATTGATCAGCGTTTGTTCCTGCATGTCCGCAATATAGAGGACACTCTGATCTGCGGAAATATCGAGTATTGCCGCATATCGTCCGTCATGGGAAAAGGACATGCTGTCAATCCCGTAAAACACGGTATCCGAAAAGAGTGCGATTTCGCTGCCGTCCTCACCCTGCACAAACAGCGTATCCGTGGTTTCCGGTCTGGAATCTACCGTTCTGTCAGGAGCTGTTGTCCTTATGAAGTATCTGCCTCCGCCCGCAGCTTCAGCTATAATCTCGGCATTGGAGGCAATTTTTTGCGCCGCTTCCGCGTCTGCACTTTCGGAAGGCGTCGAGGCAGCAGGTGTGTTTTGCGCATTCGGCTCGGCAGCAGTTTCTGCCCTGCTCTGTGTTCCGGGCTGCGGCGTTTGCATCGATGAGGGGACAGCACCCCGCGGCACGCTTTCGCAGCCGCACAGAAGTGCAGCCGCAGCGACGGCACACAACAGCGCCGCCGCAATTTTACGGCTGGTTTTTTTCATGGTTTTATTCTCCGATAATTTTGATCATGACGCGTTTTGTACGGTTTCCGTCAAATTCGCCGTAAAAAATCTGCTCCCATGTCCCGAAGTCCAGCTTGCCGTCGGTGACCGCTACCACGACCTCGCGTCCCATAACGGTTCTCTTTAAATGCGCATCGGCATTATCTTCAAATCCGTTGTGCGCATACATGGAGTACGGCTTCTCGGGAGCCAGCTTTTCCAGCCATTTTTCATAGTCTGCATGCAGGCCGCTTTCGTCGTCATTAATGAATACGCTGGCTGTAATGTTCATTGCATTGACCAGCGCCAGTCCTTCCCGGACGCCGCTTTTTTGCAGCGCCCTTTCCACGTCAGGCGTAATATTCCTAAAACCGCGCCTGCCTTTGATGTTGATTTCCATGACCTCACGATAGCTTTTCATCCCGTCACCCCCTCTTGCTGTCCTTTTCACGCAGTTCCACGCGGCGGATTTTTCCGCTGATTGTCTTTGGAAGTTCGTCGACAAACTCTATCACACGGGGATATTTATAAGGTGCGGTCGTATGCTTTACGTGATTCTGCAGCTCTTTGATCAGCGCATCGCTGGGCTCATATCCCTTTGCCAGCACTATCGTCGCTTTGATGATCTGTCCTCTGTCCGGGTGCGGAACGCCTGTAATCGCCGTCTCCAGAACAGCAGGATGCTCCATCAGCGCGCTCTCCACCTCAAACGGCCCGATTCTGTAACCGGAACTTTTGATTACATCATCGGCGCGGCCTACATACCAGCAGTAGCCCTCTTCATCCTTCCACGCCAGATCGCCTGTGCGGTAGATTCCGTCGTGCCATGCCTCTTTTGTCAGCTCGGGATTTCTGTAATATTCAAGGAACATACCGTAGGGAACATTTTTGTCTGTGCGCACGGCAATCTCGCCCACATCACCGATCTTGCAGGAGTTGTTGTTCTCATCTATGATGTCAATATGAAACAGCGGATTCGGCTTGCCGAGGGAACCGGGCTTTGATTTCATCCACAAAAAATTTCCCAGCGCCAATACGGTTTCTGTCTGGCCGAATGCCTCCATAATGTTGAGCCCCGTCGCCTTTTTGAACTGTTCAAACACTTCCGGATTGAGCGCCTCACCTGCAGTTGTCGCATACTTCAGTGCAGACAGGTCGAACTTCGACAAATCCTCCTTGATGAAATAGCGGTATATCGTCGGCGGAGCACAGAATGTTGTGATCTTAAATTTACTCATGACCTCCAGCATCTCATGGGGGACAAACTTGTCAAAATCATATACGAACACAGTCGTCTCGGCAAACCACTGTCCATACAGCTTGCCCCATGCGCATTTGCCCCAGCCCGAGTCGGAAACAGACAAATGTATCCCGTCCGGGTCGACATTATGCCAATATACGGCCGTCGTGATATGCGCCACCGCATAGCTGAAATCGTGGAGTACCATCTTGGGCATTCCGGTCGTTCCCGATGTGAAATAGAGCAGCATGGGGTCGTGCAGCTTGTTCTCCACTCTTTCCCATTTGTCCGAAGCCGCTTCTACTCCCTTGTCGAAATTCACCCATCCCTCTCTATCCTCACCGACCAGAATCAGGGTTTTCAGGGCTTTGGATTCTGCCTTGGACTCCTCCACGTGCTCTACACACTCGCTCTTGTCCGTGCATATGATCGCTTTGATGTCAGCAGCATTATTTCTGTAGACAATATCTTTTTTTGTCAAAAGATGCGTAGCGGGGATTACCACAGCGCCGATTTTGTGCAGCGCCAGAATAGATATCCAAAACTGGTAATGACGCTTTAGGATCATCATGACCATGTCGCCCTTGCTGATGCCCTGCTCTTTGAAAAAATTCGCGGCCTTGTTTGACAACGTCATGAGGTCGCCAAACGTAAACTCTTTTACATTGCCCTCCAGATCAGTCCAGATCAGCGCCCGTTTATTCGGCTTTTCTGTCCCCAGACGATCCATCACATCGTATGCGAAGTTAAAATTGTCCGGCGCTTCCAGCCGGTAATTTGCCGCAAATTCCTTGTAGGAGTGAAACTCTCCCTTCACATAATCCTCAAATACTCGTTTCATCACTCTATCTCCCTAAAAATTATTTCGCTATGATTGCCAAAAAACGGCATGGCATATTGTTGTTTGCCTGCATGGCATGTTTGTGCTTTGAATCGAAATAAATGGCATCTCCCACGTTCAACGTCACTGTCTCATCTTCAATAAACACCGTCATGCTGCCCTCCACAATATAATTGAACTCCTGCCCGATATGGGAGTTTTTATGAGTCGCCGCATTTACGTCGCTCGGCTCAACTGTTACCAGAAATGGCTCCATTTTTTTATTTTTAAAAATATAGGCCAAGTGCTGATACTTGTATTCCTTTCTTCTTTCCATTTTAAGGCCTTCTCCCGCCCTGACACAGGAATACAGCGACAGTCTTGCGCTCTCTCCCGTCAGCAGATCCGTAATGTCTATCCCCAGTTTATCCGCAACCGTATAGAGAAAGCTGAAAGAAAAATCCTTTTCGCCTCTTTCATATTCCTCATATTCTTCCAGAGAAATATTCAGCGTCTCTGCCATTTCGTCAGGCGTAATCTCCATAATGTCCCGCAGGCCTGCAATCCTCTCGGCAATCAGTTTAATGTTCTCGTTCATTGTATTTCTCCTTTCAATTTAAAAACCCTCTGCCCATACTTGGGTAGAGGGTAATGTTTCGTCCTCACGTAAGTATCAGGCTCCAAGATCCAGTTCTTTACTTTGGAATATAATAATGTTACCCTCAACGTTCCAAATGAGGGCTTCGCTATTAATGTTCTGCATCTTTTTGCCATACTTCTCGTAAAACTCTTTTGTCTGCTCACCGTTTGCGCTCGGCAAAACAACGGCGTTACCGTACACCGCACCCGACCATTTCGAATCCACAGCAAACGCAGCCGAAGCAGCGCCATTTTCAACCGTTTTCACCTCGGAAGCCAGTACGTCTCCATTATAAGAATCAACCGACAGCTTGATTAACGTGCCGTCCATCATATCTGTTTTGCAGTTTACTACAAGAGAATCTCCCTCCTGCGTCAATTCGCATGAACCCGTTACCGTATAGACCGTAGCCGTCTCATCGGGAGTTGTTCTGTTCATAGTAGCGGCTCCGCCACAGCTGCAACTGCAAAGTGCAGCACATATGGCAATGATCACTATGGCAAAAACCGTTCTCTTAGCGTTCATATAAGTTTCGTACCCCTTTCATAACACCGTATAAGTATAATCTATTTTTTGCCGGGTGTAAAGTATTTTTTTATAAATATTCAAAACGCAGCCGCGCTGAAACAGATCACATCCTGCTCCCGCATGCCACATGCCGGAATAAAACAAAAAATCCTCCTCCCGTATTTTCCGGAAGGAGGAGCTTAAAAAGCGCTTAAATAATGCCCTGAGCGAGCATCGCTTTCGCGACCTTTTCAAATCCGGCGATATTGGCGCCTACCACATAGTTATCCGTATAGCCATACTCGTCGGAAGCAGCTTTGCACTGTTTGAAAATATTCACCATAATATCGTGCAGCTTTGCGTCTACTTCATCAAATGTCCACGACATTCTCATGCTGTTTTGGCACATTTCCAGTGCAGATGTCGCAACACCACCCGCATTGGCAGCCTTTCCCGGTCCAAACAGAATGCCGCTGTTCAAAAACACCTGCGTAGCCTCCATGTTTGTAGGCATATTCGCGCCCTCCGCGACGGCATAGCAGCCGTTTTTCACCAGCATCTTTGCGCTGTTCTCATCAATCTCATTCTGTGTAGCGCAGGGCAGGGCAATATCGCAGGGAATCGTCCAAATACCTGAGCAGCCTTCATGGTACTCCGCATCGGGATGAACGTCCAAATATTCCTTAATGCGTCCGCGTTTCACTTCCTTAATTTCTTTCACTGCAGCCAGATCAATGCCGTTTTTGTCGTAAATATAGCCGTTGGAGTCGGACATTGCCACAACCTTTGCCCCGTTCTGCTGCGCCTTCTGCGTCGCGTAGATTGCCACGTTTCCGGAGCCGGAAATAAGCACAGTCTGCCCGTCAATGGACTTGCCTTTATTTTTCAGCATTTCAATGAGAAAATAGATGAGTCCGTAGCCCGTAGCTTCTGTTCTCGCCAGCGAACCGCCGTACTCCAGTCCTTTTCCCGTGAGGATTCCGTGGGTCTGGTTTTTCAGCTTCTTATACTGTCCAAACAGATAGCCGATCTCCCGCGCACCCGTTCCGATGTCGCCTGCGGGAACGTCAGTGTCAGCATCAATGTGGCGCCACAGTTCATTCATAAAGCTCTGGCAAAAGCGCATTACTTCTCCGTCGCTCTTGCCTTTGGGATCAAAGTCAGCGCCGCCCTTGCCGCCGCCGATGGGCAGTCCCGTCAGGGAGTTTTTAAAAATCTGCTCAAAGCCCAGGAACTTGATGATGCTCTGGTTTACGGAAGGATGCAGGCGCAGACCGCCCTTGTAAGGCCCGATTGCGCTGTTGAACTGTATGCGGCAGCCCCTGTTTACCTGAACCTTACCGCTGTCATCCACCCACGGCACTCTAAAATAAATCTGTCTTTCAGGCTCGACAATTCTTTCCAGAATTCCCGCGGCTTCATATTCGGGCTTCTTCTCGAATACGGGGGCCAGTGATTCAAATACCTCTTTTACAGCCTGCAAAAACTCTTTTTCGTTTGGGTTGCGCTTTTCAACTTCCGCATATACCCGCTCCACATACGTCATGCTGATTTCCTCCAATACTCAAATTAAATTTTTCCACAATAATATTGCAAAATTATTTTAACACAGTTTCATTCCCGAATCAAGAAAATTTGACATAATTTTGCATCGTTTCTCTTCTGTTTTTTATAAACCAATTTAATTTTTCCTTATTTATAGCATTTTATATTGGTTTATGATATAGTAATCATAATGTTGTTAAATGTTTTCGGAGGTGAGTATGGATCATATCGTTTTATCGGGCGAAGCCAGAGAAATTGACAGTATGATGATAAACAAATTGCAAATTCCGGGAATTTTGCTCATGGAACAGGCCGCCGTTGCCGTAGCCGGCGAAGTGGCAAAATATTGCAGCAAAGAACGTCCCGTTCTCTGCGTTTGCGGCGGCGGCAACAACGGCGGCGACGGTTGGGCTGCAGCCCGCATTCTCATGACGCGGGGATATCGTGTATTTGTCTGCGCCACAACGCTGGATCTGCCCGACGACGCCAAAACAAACACCCTGCTGTTCCGGCACACAGGTTCATCCGTCGTTCTCAGTGATGACACCGCCGTCAAAGCATTTTTCCGGGAGCATGCAGACGCGGGTGTCATCGTGGATGCCCTGTTCGGCATCGGGCTGACACGCGAACCCGCCGGAATTTACCGCACTCTCATCGAGGAAATCAACGCCCACAGTGCCAAAGTAGTATCGGTCGATATTCCTTCGGGCGTATTCTGCGACACCGGTGCATGTTCGATCGCCGTACAGGCCGATTCCTGCGTCACGTTCCAGTATGCAAAGCCCTGCCACTATCTCTTTCCGGGGCGGGAGCATACGGGACGGCTTACCGTGGCGCCCATCGGCGTTCTCAGTCAGGAGCCTTCCTCGTCCCTTTACGTCGAAAATACTTTTTCAATGCCTGCACGTCCCGCAAACTCCAATAAGGGTACCTATGGCAGGCTGGGAATCATCGCCGGGAGCCGGGGTATGAGCGGGGCCGCAGTGATGGCAGCCCGGGCGGCTGTCGCGGGAGGCGCGGGGCTCACCACCGTGTTCACCTGCGGATATACTGCCGATGTTCTCCAAAATACGACTTATGAGGTCATGGCAAAAGCGATCGGAGCCGAGGCCGACCGCATAAAAGACGCTTCATTTGACGATGAGATTCAAAGGATGTCGGCTCTCTCCGTCGGTAT
This sequence comes from Clostridiales bacterium, assembly GCA_003343685.1. GTDB lineage: Bacteria > Bacillota > Clostridia > Christensenellales > Christensenellaceae > QAKS01. The sequence continues at coordinate 6,735 of QAKS01000020.1, forward strand.
GGGGCTTGGGGTACACCCGGATTTGTCCGAATTTCTCCGCACCATCGCGGCAAGTGATATTCCAAAGGTTATTGACGCCGACGGTCTCAATATACTGGCTTGCGGCCGAGACAGCCTGCGCTTTGGCCAAAACACCGTCATCACGCCGCATCCGGTGGAATTTTCCCGCATATCAGGCGTTCCTGCCGAGCAGGTTCTTGCCGATCCTATCGGCTCGGCAGCTGCCTTTGCACAGCGATTTTCCGTGATCGTTCTTCTGAAAGGAGCCACAACGACGGTAACCGACGGTCGCACCGCCGTCCTCGTCACCCGCGGCACTCCCGCCATGGCAAAAGGCGGCTCCGGCGATGTTCTTTCCGGCGTTATCGGTGCTCTGCTGGCTCAGGGGCTTCCCTGTCTCACGGCGGCATACGGCGGCGCCATTGCCGCAGGAGCCGCTGCAGAACGGGCTGCTGCGGAAAAGGGGGAATATGCGCCTACCGCTCTGGATACTATCCGACATATCGCCCTGTAACATTTGAGCGTACAGAAAAAGGCCTGCGATATCCGCAGGCCTTACACATACACATAAAACAGCTTAGTGCTTTCTCTTCCGAGCAGCCTCAGCCTTCTTTTTTCTTTTTACACTGGGCTTTTCGTAATGTTCGCGCTTCCTGATTTCCGCCAGTACTCCGGCGCGGGCGCATTTGCGTTTGAATCTCTTAAGAGCGCTCTCCAGGGATTCATTTTCTCCAACACGAATCTCAGACATCTTTTTCCCTCCCTCCCGTATTCAAATCTACAAAAACAACTCGCATGTAAATAGGGAGTATTTTGCAACTGGCGCACCGTTCCCGGAACGCCAGTACTGAAAAGTATAGTATAAAAAAACCAAAAAGTCAATACTTAAAGGCCTGTCTCTTTTCAACCGGGAGGCCATTCGAGGCTTCTTCCCCCAAGAATATGAAAATGCAGATGATGCACTGTCTGTCCGCCGTCGTCCCCCGTGTTAACTACAACGCGGAAGCCGCTCTTGTCTACGCCCGTCTCCTTTGCGATTCTTTGGATGACACCCATAATATGCGCCGTCAGCGCAGCGTCCTCGTCGCCCAGCTCCAGCAAGCTCCCCACATGCTTTTTCGGTATCACCAGAATATGGACGGGCGCTTTTTTGTCGATATCGTTAAACGCCAGGACCATTTCATCCTCATATACCTTGTCCGAAGGGATCTCCCCTCTTATGATTTTACAAAACAGACAATCGTCCATGATGCCTCTCCTTTCAGCCAAAAAGTTTGTTGCCTCCGGTCACTCCTTCGATTTTCACATCGGTTATGGTGTTGAGCTCCCCTTCGGCTATAATTTCAATATATCTTTCATTATGTCCTATAACCCTGCTTTCGTCAAATGGTTTTTCAAACAGCACCTTTTGCGTCGTGCCCACAAAGCTCTCGACATACTCCCGCTCCATCTCTTTTGCCAGAACACCGATTTCCGCCGCCCTTCTTTTTTTTACGGCGCCGTCCACTTTGTCTCCCATGCGGCTTGCCGCTGTGCCCGCTCTGTCCGAATAGGGAAATACGTGTATTCTGGAGAAGCCGACCTTCCTCAAAAATGCCAGCGTCGTCTTGTGCTCCTCCTCCGTTTCCTGCGGGAATCCCGCTATAACGTCAGTCGTAATGGACGGACTTTCAAAAGCGCCGCGCAGCCGTCCTACCGCATCCAAGTATTCCGCGCAGGTATATTTCCTGTTCATGCGTTTCAGCACCGTATCACAGCCGCTCTGCAGCGACAAATGAAAGTGAGGGCAAAGCTTTTCCGACCTTTTGCAGCATTCCAGAAAATACTCGGTCACCGTAGACGGCTCAATCGACCCCAGACGTATCCGATCAATCCCTTCCACTTTATCAAGAGCCGTAATGACATCCCCCAGCGTTCTCCCATCCTTCAAATCGACTCCATAGGAGCCGATATGGATGCCCGTCACAACCACTTCCTTGACACCCTTTTCCGCCACTCTCGCGGCTTCCTCCGCAATATCCGATATTTCCCGGGAACGAACCGGGCCGCGCGCATAGGGAATAATGCAGTAGGAGCAGTAATTGTTGCAGCCCTCGCAGATTTTCAGATTGGCGCGCGTCCTCTCGTCGCTGTCCGCAATGGAGAGTGGCTCAAAAATATGCTCCGAAGCGATGTCACCCACCGCGTTTATCTTCCTTTCGCCCGCCTCAATCCGGCCGACGATATCCGCAATAAGCGATCTGTTCTTCGTCCCTACCACCGCCTCTACACCGTCTATCGCCAGCATGGCTTCGCTGTCCCTCTGGGCAAGGCAGCCGCAGACGCATATGGGCTTCCCCTGCTCCCTGTGAATCAGCTGGCGCGATTTTCGATCCGCCATATTGGTAACCGTGCAGGTGTTGATAAGCGCCAGATCGGCATTGCTCCCGTCGCAAACAGTCTCATGCCCCGCCTGCTCCAGCACCGCTTTCATAGCGTTTGTATCGTATTGATTTACCTTGCATCCCAAGGTGTGATAGACTATTCTCATGCGCTAACACCCTGTCTCATAGGCCGTGACGGCAAGCAGGGCAATCGCCGCCGTCTCACCCCGCAGAATACGCGCCCCTAAAGATACGGGAACTGCGCCCGCCTCGACAATCCTCTTTGCCTCGTCCGCCGTAAAACCGCCCTCACACCCCACGATCAGGGCGATATTCTCTGCAGAGCCGGACAGCGCCGATCTCAAATCCCCATCCGCATTTTCATAGGCAAACACTGCCTTCCCATGCTTTTGCAGGCCTTCCAGCATTTCCTGAAACGTAAGCGGTTCCCAGACCTCCGGCGCCGACGAGCGCCCGCATTGCTTCACCGCGCCCTCGCATATCTTTGCCAGCCTGTCCCTTGCCTTCTTGGCATCCTTAGGCCGTTTGACGCTGTTTTGGCTGATAAAGGGGCAAATCGCGGACGCGCCAAGCTCCGTGGCTTTCTGAGCTACCAACTCCATTTTATCCGATTTCAGATACGATACATACAGCGTAACCGTCTTTTTGGGGTCGCCCTTGCAGGCTGACGCCTCTTCCACCCGAGCTGTCACAACGCCGCCTCCGCAGTCTTGTACCACGCAGGTATACTCCATGCCGCCGTGTATGGCGATCAGGCGGTCTCCCGCACAAAGGCGTATGACTGACGCCGCATGGCGCGCTTCTTCGCCCGTAATATATGCCAGATGGTCCTCCACCTTCTCCGCAAAAAAACGCCTCATCTTTCGCACACCATCGCAGCCCAATCCTCCTCGGTTTCCATGCGGATCAGCCTGTAGCCATTCTCTTGGACAGCGCGCTTCACGTCGTCAATTCGCTCCGTTATGATGCCGGACAGAATAAACCTCGCCCCGGGCTTTGCCATGCCGTGAAAGATTTTCAGCATCATGATGACCACATCAGCGACAATGTTTGCCACAATCACGTCAAACTTTCTCTCCTCCAGTTTTTTCTTCAGCCGGTCATCCTCCAAAACATTTCCGCAGATCAACTCTACCTTATTCGCAGCAATGCCGTTTCTTCTGAAATTTTCCGCCGCAGTTCTGTCAGCGCCCTCTTCAATGTCCACTCCGGTAACGGTTCCCGCGCCCAGAAGCGCTGCGCCCACGCCCAGAATCCCGCTGCCGCAGCCCATGTCGAGAACGTCGTCACCCTCGTGAACCGCCTTCTCCAACAGCTTGAGACACAGCCGCGTTGTCGCATGGCTGCCTGTCCCGAAGCTGGATGACGGGTCGATCTCCAGAACGCACCTGCCCCCTGCATCGTCCAGCTCCTCCCACGAAGGTTTTATAATAATCCTGTCACCAACCGGTATAGGATGAAAAAATTGCTTCCAGTTGTTTGCCCAGTCCTCCTCGTTCATCTCGTCCAGCAAAAACTGCGGCGTCCCCTCAAGGCAGGCTGCGGCTATTGCATTTTTCGCCGCCGCAATCACATCCTTTGCCTCCGCGCTGTTTTTCACATAAAAGGTGATGGACGCCGGCCCGGCGAGACTTTTTTCCACATTTGCACCCACATAATCATAATAGATGGACGTATCGAGACACTCCTGCCACTCCCGCGGGTCTTCGATGGAAACGCCGTCAATTCCTATCGAAAGCAGCGCCGCATAGGCATTGTCTATATCGTCCGGCTCCAAAACAATTTTTATCGCAATCCACTCCATAGTCTTTCCCCTCAGTCGATAATGGAATCCGCAAACTCTTTCGCATCAAACGGGCGCAAATCGTCGATACCCTCGCCCACGCCGACAAACCGCACCGGAACGCCCAGCTCATCCTTAATGGCAAATACCGCTCCTCCCTTTGCCGTGCCGTCCAGCTTTGTCAGCACAATGCCCGTCACGCTGCAAACCTTCGCAAACTCCTTAGCCTGCACAATGGCGTTCTGCCCCGTCGTCCCGTCCAGAACGAGAAATACCTCCTTTGCAGCATCGGGATGCTCTCTGTCTATCACGCGTTTGATTTTGTCCAACTCGTTCATCAGGTTCTTTTTATTGTGCAGCCTTCCTGCCGTATCGCAGATCACTACATCCGTCCCTCTGTGCTTTGCAGAGTCTATCGCGTCGTAAATGACCGCCGCCGGGTCGTAGCCCTCGCCGTATTTGACAATGGGCACGCCCGCTCTGTCTGCCCATATCGACAGCTGGTCTGTCGCGGCCGCGCGGAACGTGTCTCCTGCAGCCAGTAAAACGCTCTTTCCCCTCTCCTTATAATAGGCGGCAATTTTGCCAATCGACGTGGTTTTCCCCACACCGTTGACCCCCACGACCAGTATGACCAGCGGGTACTTCTCCTCTGCAGGCGGAAAGACCATCTGCGCGTGCAGGATATCCTTTAACGCCTCTTTTGTCCCGGACACGTTTAGCTTTTCTGTTTTGACGCGCTCCCGCAGTTCCTCCAGAATTCTGTCGGTTGTCGCCGCCCCCACGTCGCACAGTATGAGCGTCTCCTCCAATTCCTCCATCAAATCCTCATCCACTCTTGTAAACGCGGAAAAAACGCTGTTCAATTTCCCTGACAGGTTGTCCCTCGTCTTGCTCATTCCTTTTTTCAGCTTTTCAAAAAATGCCATCGTCTCTCTCCTTTATTTCAGCTTTACCGATACAATCGCCGATACGCCCTTTTCCTCCATCGCCACGCCGTAGAGAGTGTCGCAGGACACGATCGTCGGCTTTCTGTGTGTGATAACAAGGAACTGCGTAGACGATATGTGTTTCAGATAGTGTGAAAAGCGCACCACATTTGCCTCATCCAGCGGCGCGTCGATTTCATCCAACAGGCATACCGGCGACGGATTGATTCTGAGCATAGCGAACAGCAGTGCAATCGCCGTCAGCGCCCGTTCTCCGCCGGACAGCAGGGAAATATGCTGAAGCCTCTTTCCCGGCGGCTCTGCGGCAATGTTGATCCCGCATTCCATAATATCGCCACCGTCAAAGGACAGCTCTGCCCGTCCGCCGCCAAACAGTTCCTTGAAAATTTCCTGGAAATATTCATTAATCAGCGCGAATTTCTCCTGAAATGTCTCTTTCATCGTACCCATGAGCTCTTCAATCAGACGATTCAAATCCAGTTCAGCCTTAATCAGATCTTCTCTTTGAATCTGCAGATCCTCCGCTCTCGTATGCAGGCGCTCGTAGTCCTCAACGGCATTGGGATTAATCGTGCCGAGCTCGCGGATTTTCTCCTTGATATCGCGCACTTCGTTTACGCTTTCCTGATAGCCGACATCGGTTTTGAGCTGTTCCGCGTCGGCCAGCGTCATCTCATAGACATCCCATAGTTTGTCCGACTGGCTCTCCAGAGAAAGCCGCGCCTTTTCAATCTGACCTTCCGCTTTATACTTTCTGTCCGTCAGAGACGTGTATCGCATTTGGAACTCGCTTGTAACCTTCTGATAGCGCTGCATGCTGTCACGAAGTTCCTGTTTTCTCTCGTCCGCCTCACGCAGCCTTTGCTCCGCCTCGGCACACTCTTTCTTCAGCCGTTCCATCTCCCGCTCGTTCGCGGCCTTTTCCGCCGCCTGCGCTGTTTTGTTCTCCATCGTTTCAAAAAGACGCGCTTCCCGCAACTCTATCGTCTCCGTCATCTTCTCCAGTTCGCTGCGCAGTCGCTCCATATTTTGATCAATGGATTCGACCTCCTTCGCCTTTTCGGCCACAGCAATCTTAACGGCGTTGATCTGTTCCTGAATC
>QAKS01000043.1 GCA_003343685.1 Clostridiales bacterium
CCCTCGGGTATAAGCGATATCATCACGGCAACGACAGATTTTATCTCAGCACCTCTTTCCTGCGTCATTCTGTTCGTCGTAGGCTATGGAATCGAACTGAACCGCGAAATGCTCCGGCCCGCTCTCCTGTCCGTCGTCGTCCGCTGCGTGTGCTGCGCAGTGCTGTGCTTTTTGACCATCACGGTGATCGGCTTGCTGATGCCCATGACAGAGCTGCTGCGCTGGGCCATCGTCATGGTGTTTATACTGCCGGCGCCGTATATTCTTCCTCTCTATCTGAAGGACAAGGCCGAGCAGTCCTATGCCTCTGTCTGCCTGTCTATGCAGACGCTGTTTTCCATCGCAGCCTTTGCCGTCATAGCCTTTATCGCAGCCTGACTCCATAAATTGACAGCCTGTTTTTCACCCGCATACACCGGCCGCGGCTTTTTATCAGCGGTCGGTTTTGTATTCGGAAACGGACCTGTTAATTTTTTTCATTACACGATATTTTTGAAATCGGCAGGTTCCTGTTGTAATCCTCAAAAAATTTCATTATAATACAATATGTCATTGTATGTATTTGTATCTTTTGCAGCCAAAACCTTAACATGGAGGACGCGTCGTCAAAATGCAGGAAACTGTAGCCGTAAAAAAAGACAAATATCCTCTGTCGTTGAGCCAGAAAAACATCTGGAATGTTGAGTTGTCCCATAAAGGAACCTCTATCAACAACATTTGTTCCACCATACGCATTGAGGGGCGCTTCGATCTGGCGCGCATCAAAGAGGCTATTAATCTGGTTCTCATGCGCGACAGCACGCTTCGTACACGCATAACGGCGGAGGGCGGCGTTCCTCTTCAGTACACCGTTCCCTTTGAGGAAGAGCAGTTCCCCGTGTTCGATTTTTCCCTCACCGGGCGCAGCGGAGTGGCCCACTGGGAGGCGGCCGTAACCCGGGAGGCGATGGAGCTGCTGGATTCCCCTCTATATTCTTTTGCCATCTTCCGCACCGGCGAAGAGGACGGCGGCATTCTCGTCAAGGTGCATCACATCATCTCGGACGGTTGGTCTCAAATGCTGATGAGCAACCGCATTGCCGAGGCCTATTTGGCGCTGCTCTCGGCAGAGCAGCCGGATACCTCTCCCTCTCCGTCATACGCGCTTCATATAGAACGTGAGAACGGCTATCTGGCATCCTCCGCCTATGAGCGTGACATGGCTTTTTGGGAAGACCGTCTCTCGGGCTTTTCCGCGCCTTCTTCTATTCGCGAGTGCAAAAGTGCTTCCCTGAGCCCTGTAGGGCAAAGGCGCACCTTCCGGCTTTCCGGCGTTTTGAATCATGCGATCAAGTCCTTTTGCGACGAATATCGCGTCGCCCCTTTCTCCGTGTTGTATATGGCTCTCGCTATTTACCTGCGCCGCACCGGCGGCCGGGATAATATTGCCATTGGCGTTCCCGTACTGAACCGCGTCAATTTTTCCGAAAAGCAGTCCACGGGCATGTTTGTCAGCACGCTGCCGTTTATCGGCAGAATTGACGAAAGCTGGACCCTGAAGCAGTTCAACGAGGAGCTTTCAGACGCCTGGTATGACCTGCTTCGCCATCAGAAGCTTTCCTTTTCGGAAATCAACAGTGCGGCAAAACGCCTTCATCCCGATATGGCGCGGCTTTTCGACATCGTGCTTTCCTATCAGAACAGCCGCACCTTCAAAAGCCGCGATGCCTCCGTCACATTTTCCGGACGCTGGCATTACAGCGGTTATCAGGCGGAGCCTCTTCTCATTCACCTCTCCAGCATGGACGAGGACTTCCGATACTCTATCGACTATGACTATCTGACGCAGGTATTTTCCGCGCAGGACATCGAACAGCTGCATGGATACCTGATGCAAATACTCGGCGAAGCGCTTTCCCACCCCGACGCTCCCATCTGGCAGCTTTCCATGCTGGGCCATGACGAACAGGAAAAGGTTCTGTTCTCTTTTAATGACACAGCCCGTCCCAGAGAGAGCGAAAGTGTCGCCGGCGCCTTTGTCCGCACGGCAAGGGAACACCCCGACCGGGCCGCCGTCATCTGCGGCGGTGTTCGGACGTCTTACGCCGCGCTTCTGGAGGGAGCCTGCCGCTGTGCCGGGGCCATCAGCCGTCTGACCCAGAGCGCCGGGCCCGTATGCGTGCTTCTGGAAAAAAGCACACAGCTCATTGAAGCCATGATGGGCGCGGCTCTTTCGGGCAGAGCTTGGATCACCCCCTCCGTCGACACGCCGAAGGAACGCCTTTTGGCGATGGTCTCCGGCGCATCGCTGATCGTCACGGCATATGATCTTATCGAAAAAAACGCACTGGCCTCTTCCGGCACTGCCGTTCTGGACATTGACACGCTGGAAAACGAAAACGCGTTCCTTCCGCCCCTGCCCCGGGATGGTTCCGGTCCGGCCTATGTGGTCTATACTTCCGGTACGACCGGCAAACCCAAAGGCGTTGTGATCACAGGGGACAGCCTTTTAAACTTTTCTGCCAATATGCGGCCCTATTACGGCTACGGCGCGGTTCTTTCCGTCTGCAGCACAGGCTTTGACGCATTTGTCCTGGAATCGGCCGCCTCTCTTTTAAACGGCAAAACAGTCATTCTTGCCCGCCCGGAGGAACAGGAAAGTCCCTCCTCTCTTGCGGCGCTCATCGAGAATTATGCCGCGGGCTTTCTTGCCCTGACGCCGTCGCGGCTGGAGGCATACATGAAGCACCCTGCTTTCCGGCGCGCTCTCGGTAGGCTGCAAAGCATTGTCTGCGGCGGCGAACACTTCCCCGGAGATCTGCTGGCGACGCTGAAGCTCTATACAAAAGCGCAGATTTACAACCAGTACGGCCCCTCCGAGACAACGGTGGGTGTGAGCATCAAGCTTTTAAACGATGCCCAGAAAATCACCGCCGGAAAGCCCCTGCCCAACTGCCGCTTTTACGTTTTGGACGCCCATCGCCAGCCTCTTCCCGTCGGGATACCGGGCGAGCTGTATATTGGCGGTCTCTGCGTAGGCAAAGGGTATTTCGGCGCCCCTTCTCTCGACGCAGAGCGTTTTTTCAAAAGTCCTTTTGAGCCGGGAGAGCGCCTGTATAAGACGGGCGATACCGCCCGTTGGACTCCCGACGGCGAAATCGTCCTCATGGGACGGATTGACACGCAGGTCAAGCTGCGCGGGCTTCGGATTGAGACGGATGAAGTGGCGGCGCGCATTGCGGCATACCCGTCTGTGCGGCAGGCTTTCGTCCAGAAGGTCTGCCGGAACGGCGGCGAGTTTCTTGCCGCATGGTATACCGCCGACGAGCCCGTATCCGAAAGCGATCTTCTCGCCTTTGTCGTTTCCTATCTGCCCGCCTATATGCTCCCTGCCTGCTTTATCCGTCTGGACCAAATGCCTCTTACCGCCAACGGCAAGGTCGACGCGGCCCGGCTGCCCGCGCCGCCGGAGCAGAGCGGCGGCGCGCCGCAAAGCGAAAGTGAGGCTGCCGTTTTGGAAATCTTTCGGGCCGTTTTGGGCCGGGACGACATAGGACCCGGCAGCGATTATTTTCTCTGCGGCGGCGATTCTCTGAACGCAATGGATACGCTGCTGAGGCTGGAGCAGGCCTTCGGTGTGCGCATGAAGGTCGCAGACCTGTATCTTTGCCGCACGGCACGGCGGCTTACCGAAAGGCTCGGTTTTTCCGCGCCGTCTCCGGTGCGTTACAGAGACACCATCCCCAAAGCTCCCGACATGGACTCTTACCCGCTGTCGCCCACGCAGCTTTCTCTCTATTTTGAAACACAGCTGGACCCGGATGGTCTTTCCTACAACATGCCCGGCGCTTTCCGCCTGAAAAACGGGGTGTATCCCGACAGGCTGGAGGAGGCTTTTCGTGCGCTGATTCAGGCCGAGGAAAGCTTACGCACCGGCTTTGTGATGGAAAACGGCGGCGTTCGCCAGCGCATCGCAAAAGACGTTTCCTTCCGTCTGGAAAGACTTCAGGCTGACAGCTTTGACAAAGCCGCGCATATCTTTGTGCGCCCGTTCGACCTGACGGCGCCCCCTCTTCTGCGGGCGGCGCTCTGGCAAGAGCCGGACGGCGGCACGGTTCTGTTTGCAGATATGCACCATCTGATTTCCGACGGTATTTCCACGCCCATCCTGCTCCGGCGGCTGGACGCGCTCTACCACGGCAAAACCCCTTCGTTTTCGTCCGTGTCCTACCGCGACTATGTCTGCTGGCAGGAGGCGAAGGACCCCTGCGAACAGGCGCTCTCCTACTGGGAAAGCCGCCTGTCCGGCGTCAGCGCCCCCCTCGAGCTGCCCACTGATTATCCGCGGCAAAAGGGTTTCTCCTTTTCAGGCGGCAAGCTCTTCCTTTCCTTGGACGCCGGACTGTCTGCCGCGTGTGAATCCTACTGTGAAAAAAACGAGCTTTCGCCCTACATGCTTTTCATGGCCGCCTTTGGCCTGCTTCTGAGCAAGATATCCGGCAGCAGCGACTTTTTGGTCGGCACGCCCGTATCGGGGCGCTCCCACGAAAGTCTTCAGAACGTTTTAGGTGCATTTATCCATACGCTGCCCTTCCGCATTTCTCCCGGAGACGGCACAACCCTGCGCGACTGGCTGATGCAGATCAAAACAGATGTTTCCGACATGCTCGACCATCAGGACTGCACAATAGAGCAGTTGTCCTCCCTTTTCGGTGCGGGCCGCAGTTTAGAAGGCGGAACGCTCTACAACACCATGTTTACATACCGCCCCTTCTCGAGGGACGATCTGACTTTCGGCGGCGAGCGGATTACCTATCTGCCCGTCGACACGAAAACATCCAAGCTGGACCTTACCGTAGAGGCAGAAAAATCCGCCGAAGGATTCTCCTTTACGTTTGAATACTCCACAGCCTTGTTTGCAAAGGATACAATCGCGCTGTACCTGCGCAGCTTCGAGGCGATTTTGCGCGACATTGTCGCCAACGACAGCCGCACCGCCAAAGACGTGAGCGCCATATCCGCTGCAGACCGTTTTACCCTCATAGAACAACCTTGCCATATGCGCACGCCCTATCTGGCTATGCCCGTTGATATGCTGTTCGACCATATGTCAGACCTCACGCCGGATGCGCCTGCTGTAATTTTTCACGGGAATACGACCTCCTTCTCCACGCTGCGGCAGAAGGCCGAAAGCATTGCCGCGCTTCTGCAGCGCAAAGGAGTAAAGCGGGGCGGACGCGTTGCCTTCGCAATGCGGCGCTCGCCGGAGCTGATCGCCGCCATGCTGGGCATTTTAAAAGCAGGCTGTGCATATGTGCCTGTACTGCCCTCTTTCCCGGAAAAGCGGCTCTCCCATATGCTGAAGCTATCGGAAGCGTCTCTGCTTTTGGCAGACGACGCCAGCCTGCGCGAGCTGCCCGATAGTCTGCCCTGCCCTGTCGTCAACACAGCGGAACAGGGCGGTTCATTCTCCCCTGTCTCCGGCAGGAGCGCCGAAGATCTCATCCACGTCCTGTTTACCTCCGGCTCCACCGGCGAACCGAAGGGAGTAGAAATTCCTCACCGGGCTGTGGCAAACCTCCTCCTCTCCGTATCGGAGCTGACTCACGGCGTACAGGGCAGCTTTCTCTCCGTTGCCAACGTGATTTTTGACACGTTTATTACAGAAACGCTGCTGACCCTTGCCCTTGGCAAATGTACTGTGCTCGCCGATGAGGAGGAAATGATGCTGCCGTGGAAAATGGCGGAGCTTATGGAACGCCATAACGCCACAATTATTCAGCTGACCCCGTCCCGGCTCCAGATGTGCCTTGGCAACAGCGCCTTTGCAAAGGCTGTGAAAAAAACAGAGCTTGCCTACATCTGCGGCGAAGTATTTCCTGCAGAGCTCCTGAAAAGGATGCAGTCCATGACAAACGCCCGAATTTTAAATCTCTACGGTCCCACAGAGGTGACCGTATATATCAACGCTGCGGATGTGACGCACCGCGACCGTCCCGTTTTAGGCAAACCCTTTCATAACTGCCGCATCTATGTTTTGGACGATCACCTGCGGCCCGTAATGCCCACCGCCGCCGGAGAGGTGTATATCGCAGGCGAGTGCCTCTCGGTCGGCTATGCGGGCAGGAACGACATGACCAGGGAGCGTTATCTGCCCGACCCCTTCTTTCCCGGACAGCGCATGTATAAAAGCGGCGATATCGCCCGGCTGCTTCCGGACGGATATTACGATTTTGTCGGTCGGCGTGACATGCAGGTTAAGCTGAACGGGCAGAGAATTGAGCTGGACGAAATCACAGGCCGCCTTCTGGGCGTGCCGTGGGTGTCGGAGGCTGCCGCTGTCGTCTCCGGCACGTCCGGGGGCGTTAAAGAGCTTGTCGCCTTTGTCGTCGTAAAAGACGGACAGCAGGCCGATATTCCCGCCCTGCGCCGCACTCTTTCGGACGAGCTGCCCCACTATATGGTTCCCTCGTCCATCATCTTGCTGGACGAGCTTCCCCGCACCGCTACGGGAAAGACAGACCGGCGCGCATTGGAGGCCTATACCGCGCCCCGTGACGAGCGGCCCGCTCCTGTCCCGGAAAACACCGCGGACGTCCGCGGTACTCTTCTGTCCATATGGGGCGAAACGCTGGACCTCCCCCATGTCTGTGAGGAACTCTCCTTTTTTGAACAGGGAGGCAACTCTCTGATGGCGCTTTCAGCCCTCTCCCGCTATTTTGACTGCGGCCTTTCCATGACGCTGGCCCAGTTTTACGAGAACCCGACGATCGCGGCACAGTGCCGCATTCTCGAAGGCCATCCCGCTGCGGGGCGTCCCTGCCTCACGGCTGCCGAGCAGCCCCAAAGCCGGACGGACTCTGCACCTCCTCTGTATCAGGAGGCCAAGGCGCCAAAGACGGCTGTCGCTGTCACCGGCGCAACCGGATACCTCGGCGTCCACATTATAAAAGCTCTGCTGGACGCAGGCCACAGAGAAATTATCTGCCTTGTCCGCGGCGGCGACAAGGCCAGACTGGGAGAAGCCCTCTCCTGGTATTTTGGCAGCGGCTGGGCCGTCTCCGCTTTCTCCCATATCCATGTGACGGACGGGGACATGACAAAGCCCCTTCTCGGCATGAGCGGCGAAATCGCCGAAAAAGCGGCAACGCTGATCCATGCCGCGGCAGACGTACGCCATTTCGTGCAGGACGAAGCGGAATCCGTAAATGCCAACAGCAAAGGCGCCGCTAACGCCGTTGAATTTGCCGAAAAGTACGGTGCGCACCTCTGCCATATTTCCACCATGAGTGTCGCAGGCGAATATCTGGAGCAAGCGCCAGAAAAGCCTTACGATTTTTCCGAAACCGACCGGGATGTCGGCCAAAACTGGCGCGACAATGTGTATGTCCGCGGCAAATTTTTGGCGGAGAACGCTGTCTTTTCCGCAATGGAAAAGGGTCTTTCCGCGCAGATTTTCCGGGTTGGGCGGCTTGTGGGCCGCAGTACCGACGGCGTATTTCAGCGCGATCCGGAGAAAAATTCGTTCTTTTCCTTTGCAGAGGGTCTTTGCCTGCTCTCCGCCATACCGAAAAGCGCCGCGGACTTCCCCGTGGAGCTGACGGCAGTAGATTTGTGCGCCGAAGCAATCGTCAGACTGATTGGGGGACCCTCGGTCTGCCATGTGTTTAATCCAAACACATTGTCGCTGGAGGCTCTGGCGGAGGCGCTCCTGTGCGAT
>QAKS01000022.1 GCA_003343685.1 Clostridiales bacterium
AGCGGCCGCCATTCGGTATGTACAGCGCCCAAAATAGCGTAGCAGTCCTTTACCGAATTCACAATCACTCTAACCGCAATCAAGTCGTAAAGCTCCTCAAAGGTTTTGGCTTTCGTTTTCATCTTTTTATAGATGCTGTAAATGTGCTTTGGCCTGCCTTCAATCTCCGCCTCTACACCAAGGCCGTCAACCACGCGGCGAATATCGCCAATAATCGACCGAATGTATTCCTCCCGTTCTTTACGTGTTGAATTCAGCTTGCCGGCAATCTCATGGTAGGCTTCGGGTTCCAAATACTTGAGAGCAAGATCCTCAAACTCCCATTTAAACTTGTTGATTCCAAGCCGATGAGCCAAAGGCGCATAAATATCCAGCGTCTCTCTTGCCTTTTGACGCTGCTTTTCCGCACTTTTGTAGTCGAGTGTCCTCATGTTGTGCAGACGGTCCGCCAGCTTAATGATGATCACCCGGATATCATCCGCCATCGCAAGGAACATCTTTCTCATGCTCTCGGCCTGAGCCTCTTCCTGCGTTTTAAACTTGATGTTCATCAGTTTGGTGACACCGTCTACGATTTTGGCAATCTCCGGAGAAAATTGTTCCGCCACCATATCGATTGTAAAATCGGTATCTTCCGGCACATCGTGAAGCATTCCCGCAGCAATGCTGACCTCGTCCAACCCCAGATCGGCCAAAATCCGCACCACTTCATACGGGTGGATAATATATGGCTCGCCGGAATTGCGGAACTGGCCCTCGTGGGCCTTTTCCGAAACGGCAAAGGCCCTCTTCACCATATCGGAATCCTTATATTCCGGGAACTCGCTTATGAATTTTTGATAATAACCAGCCATATTTTACTCCGTCATATTCAAAAGCATCTGAACGCCTGCGAATACTTTACTTTTATGCCAATCTTTGTCACCGTTTTTACGGTTAAAGTATATTTTATCACCTTTCGTAATTTCTATCAACTTATTATCGCAATAAACATTGAGGGCAAACCATAGTTTTTTCAACGAAGGCTCCCGGCAGTCAATCATGCACTCTCCAAGAAAGGCGCTTATGGAAGGGTATTTTTTATTTCTGACGATGACTTCTCCAAAACCCTCTAAATAATTTTCCAAACTGTCCTCATCCAGAAAATATTCGCCCGCTTCCAATAAATATTCCCTTTTTATTCCATCGTCATACAAGTGAATTGCCGGCCATTTATATGAAAACGCCCCCACCGCAAAAACATTCCTGTAATTATTTACTCCGTCTGCCCCTGCTGAGCGCATACACAGACAATTTTCAGCACAGTCGGGATGTATGGAATTGACGACGTCCAGCCTGTCGTCTGTGATCAGTTCCCCACAGCGTCCGATGCCCATAGATGAATTTGCAACGATAAGTGTCCCGAAACGGCTTTGTTCCAACGAAGTGTCTGCGGCTTTAAAAAAAGCCGTCCCGTTTAGTGTATGCCTGTTTCCTTCCTCTAGGAACCTTTTAAATGCCAATATTTCTGTCAGGCCGGTTCTCACATATTCATTCCCATTCGTTCGCATAATATTACTGTCATCAGGAACGATCTCGTCAACAATGAACTGCACCGTGGTAGAACCGTTGTAGGTGTTTTTGGAAACAGAACCCACTGCATTGTAGCTGTCGTTATCCTCCATATCGTGGGCTGCGTAAAACCACAGTCCTTTGAGTGCACCGTTAAAAAGATCAAATTTTATATGCTTTCGCTCCCCCATATATGTCACATTTCGGGGGATCATATCATAAATGAGAAATCTGGGTTCCGGGTTATCGATGCCATATGGCTCCAGCATTTCCATTTCATCTGCAATTTTTCTGAAGTCCGTACCCGCATCAAGTACAAGATCATACTCCGCAGTCCTAAGGAATAAATCATCCTCATTATGGTCTTTCAGGTATCGTTCAACACCGGTAAAAATATCGTCTGCAATCTCCTTGCGGATCGTAAGCCCCGCAGCCTGCGCGTGTCCTCCGAATCTTTCATAGCTGTCGCGATAACTGTCAAAAGCATTGTAAATATTGACGTCTTTAATACTTCTGGCAGATCCTGTCAGAAGTTCCCCGTTTTGTGATAAAACCAGCGCCGGACGCGAAAACCTTCGCGCAACTGCCGACGCCGCCAATCCGACCACGCCCTGATCCCATGTATCGTCATACTCCCATAAAAGCCTTCTGTCCGCAAGATTTCCCCGTTCTCTGATCCGTTTTACTGCGCTGTCTTCGATTTCCTTTTGCCTCTTTTTCCGCTCAATGTTCAGCTGCTCTATTTTTTTTGCCATTCTGCTCTGTGTTTTCCTGTCGTCACTTACCAGCAGTCTGAATGCAATTTTTCCATGCTCCATCCGTCCAGCAGCATTCATCCTTGGAACGATGCCAAAACTTACGCCATAAGAAGTAATTTTCTCGATCGCCAGACCGCCCGTCCCTGCAAGAACGGCAAAGCCGCCGCAGGGGTCTCTGCGCAGCTTGTACAGTCCCAGAGCCGATATCGTCCTGTTTTCTCCCTGCAGACTCACCATATCTCCTATCGTCGCTACTCCGGCAATGTCAATCAGCGACATTGCATAATCCTCGTCCAGCGCACACCCAACCTTGAACGCCACACCGGCGCCGCACAAATTTTTATTCGGGTATGTCTCCCCTTCTATTTTCGGATCGAGTATATAGTCGGAGTCAGGCAGATTTTCTGCCAAATGGTGATCCAGAATGATCACGTCACAGCCGCATTCCCGCGCAAAAGCGACGTCTTCACAGCTTTTAATTCCGCAGTCAACGGTAATAATCAGTGTGACTCCACTGTTAATGAGCTTTTGAAACGCTTCACGGTTTGTGCCGTAGCCCTCAAGAAAACGATCCGGAATATAGACAACAGGCGTAATGCCTTCGTGCTTTAATACGCGGTATATAATTGCCGCGCCGCATATGCCGTCAGAATCATAATCGGAATAGACGGCTACCTTTTCCGCCCGTTCTGCCGCCAGTCTGATTCGTTCCACCGTTTCACTCATTTTCGAAAACATCATGGGGTCATGCAGATCTTCCCGTTTCGGATATAAAAAAGATAAACCCTCCTCGACGCTCACGCCTCTTTTTAACATCAGCATTGCCACAGTTTCAGATACGCCCGTTTTTTCCATCATATCCAGTATACTCTGACGGTCTATATTCTTTTTTGACCTTTCGACAAACTTCATTCTTCGCTCCTGAAAAGAGAATTCGAGTAAAAAGGACGGCCCCGAAAGACCGCCCTCCAAAAAACTGATCGTTATCTGATCGCTTTTTTGCTCCGGTGTTTTTTGCCTTTTGCAATTCTGTCAGAAAAAAGCATCCAAAGGGCCGGCGCGATAAGTATAGAGCTGAATGTACCAGCAATAATGCCTACGATAAGCGGCAGTGTAAATACCTGAATCGAGTTGACACCGAAGATATAAAGCGCCGCAACCATGATCAACGTCGTTACGGATGTATTGATGTTCCGTCCCATTGTCTGCTTCACGCTGTAATCGACAATCTGCGCCTTTGTATATTCGCGCGGGTTCAGCTTGACGGAATTTTCCCTGATTCTGTCGTATGTGATCACCGTCGCGTTAATAGAATAACCGACGATTGTAAGACAGGCCGCAATAAACGTGCTGTCAATTTGTATCTGAAACACACACATGAGCGCAACCATAACAATAACATCATGCGCCAGTGCAAGAAATGCGCCAAGTCCTGAGGCCAAGTCAAAACGGATCCATATGTAGAGCAGCATCAAAACACCCGCGATCAGAACAGACGATATGGCATTTCTGATCATATCGCCGCTGGCAACGCCGCCCACGGAACTGATCGTTCCCAACTCTGCGTCTGAGAATTTTTCCTTAATAACCGTCAAAATATTATCCGCAATTTCCGTATCCGCAGATTCCCCGCCGGTATTCTGCAGCCGGACGATTGCCTGATCTCCCTTGTCGCCTGAAGTTACTACAGAAACGCTGCTGCCAACGCCGTCTACTCCTGCTATCAGGTCACGAACCTCTTCCGAGTCAAACGTCGTACCCATCTTATAGGTTATAATAGAACCACCGGTAAAATCTATACCGAGATTAAGCCCGCCGCATATAATGCCCACGATGATAGCCGCAATGACAGAAATGATAATCAGAAGGCACGAATACTTAAAATTCTTTACAATCATTATTCTGCACCTCCTTCAGCCTCTGCAGTCTGCTCTTTGCCTTTTCTCAGATAAAGCCCTGTCTGTTTCGGGAATATATTCATAAGCAGCCTCATGACTCCCTGCGTGATAAGCAGTGCGGATATGAGAGAAATCACAATACTCAGAGCCAGTGTATAGGCAAATCCTTTAATAGAGCCCGTGCCAAACATGGCCAGCACAATAGCGGCAATCATTGTTGTGACGTTAGAGTCGGTAATCGCCGTAGCCGCCTTTGAAAAACCGGTTTTAAGCGCTGCACGAAGGGATTTTCCGGCACGGTATTCTTCCTTGAAGCGGGAGAAAATGACGACGTTGGCGTCGACCGCCATACCAATTCCCAGAATAATACCGGCAATGCCCGGCAGCGTAAGCTGTATCTGGAACAGCGCCAGCAGGAACAGAACGATCGTCGTATATGCGCACAGTGCAATATCCGCAGCCAGCCCCGGAAGCCTATACACTACTATCATAAAGATCATCAGAACTATAAATCCGATAATACCGGCATAGATGCTCTTTTCCAGTGCTTCGTCACCCAGCGTAGAACTGATGGACTGCTGTTCCAGCACCTTAAGCTCCAGCGGAAGTGCGCCGCTTTCAATCTGCATAGCCAGCTCCTGAGCGCTCTCCAATGTAAAGTTTCCCTCAATATATCCCTTGCCGTTCGGAATAACGGAGTTTACATTCGGGCGGGATATCTCCACATTGTCCAGCACGATGGAAATATAGTCGTTATTATTGGCAACTGCTTTTTGCGTCGCAACCGCAAATGCTGTGGCAGCCTTTTCGTTCATCTCAAAATTGACCACATACTGCCCGGAAGAATCGCTGGCAGCTGTGGCGGAGATCAAATCTTCACCCTCAACAACCACGTTTCCGTCGGAATCCTTAAAGACCAGATGCGCCGGCGTCGCTATAAAATCCACAATAGCGCTCGGATCCTGTATTGCACTGGTTTTGTTAATCGGTACCTCAACCCGGATTCTGTCGGCTCCCTGCCGTGTGATGGTTGCCTCCGTAAAGCCTTTGTCGTCAAGACGCGTTCTGAATATTTTCATTGCGCCTTCTATCTTTGTGTCAAGATCGTCTATCGAGGGATCCGCTGCCTGATATACGATGTAAACACCGCCGGTCAGATCCAGTCCGAGAGAGATGGCCTTCATGGGCCGGAACTCTTTCACCCCGAAAGATACGCCGTTTATGACAACAAATGCGCTTGATGCTATTATCAGCAGCACTAATAATAATATCAGCAAATTGCGTACTTTCATAAAACATCCTCCCTTTTTGTGCAAAGCGCACAAAAATTTATTGTAAAAACATACTTTTTAATTATATATCCTCATACTCAAATAGTCAAATGCTTGTTACCGTTTTTTTATCCGAGCAGAAAAATTGTTACACCCCCGATAGCCGCGCCTATCGCTGCGGCAAACAGCGTAATCAGCGGCTTTGACATTTTTATTGACGACGGTATCAGCTCCCGTATCGTAAGGTAGAGCATTGCTCCCGCCGCAAAAGCAATGATAGCGCCTATAACGGACTCCGAAATATTTCCGATGAGAGCGCCCAGTATTGCACCGATGACAGTCGGTATTCCCGACAGCAGCGTCAGCAGAACGACGTTCCATCTGGAGAAGCCGCCAAGCTTCAGCGGAATTCCCATCGCAAGGCCTTCGGGTATATTGTGAATCAGCAAAAGCACGGCAAGAACGATACCAAAAGTACTGTTTCCTTCTATGCCCGCGCCTATGGCCAGCCCGTCGGGCAGATTGTGTATGGCTACGCCGAGGCAAAGCAGAATTCCGGTCTGGGCAAGCGGTGACGTGTTCTTTTTAATGGAATGTGCCGGCTTGCTGTCCGTGTTTTTTTCCGTATGCCCGTGTCCCATATGCGGGAAAACCCTGTGCAGCAATTCTACCGCCAGCGCCCCCAATATTGCAAAAATAATTACGACAGGCACAGAACAATAGGAAACAGCCTCCGGCGCCATGGAGCATATTACTACGGAAAGTACCACACCGCCGGAAATGCCCATCAGAAACGACGAAAGCTTCTCGCTTTTTCCATCGACCAACGTGGACAGAAGTCCTCCAAGCCCTGTCCCGAAAAGTCCTGTTGCGCAGCCCAAAAGGGCTGCTGTCAAATAACTGTTCAAACGACCGCCTCCATCTTTCTTATATCATGCTGAACTGTGGAGAATCCGGAATATCGCGGAAGCTCCCCATTTTTTTCATAACATCCACTACATTCTGAGACAGCTTCGCCTGCTTTCTCAGCTCCTCAATGCTTACAAAATTCTTTTTTGCAACCGCATCCGCCAGCGCCGATGCGGCAGTTGCCCCAAGCATCGGCACGGAGGAGAATGGCATGCGGATTCCGTTCTCTTCCACAGTATACTCCACGTCCTTGCTCAGATAAATATCTACCGGAAGAAATTCTATACCTCTTTGATACATTTCATACGCCAACTCCAACGCCGTTTTGACGTTGGCGTCTGTAGCGGAAGCGTCATACCCTTTTGCATCGATTTCGTTCATCTTCTCTTCTATTGTCCGTTTGCCGCCATAAACATAAGAACAGTCAAGCTCCTTGCCGCGCACCGTAAAATAGACAGCATAAAACTCCTTGGGATGGTGAACCTTGCAGTAGGCCAGTCTGAGCGCCATCGTAACATATGCAACAGCATGAGATTTCGGAAACATGTACTTGATCTTTTTACAGGAATCGATGAACCAGTCCTCTACGCCGGCCTCCTTCATGACCTCTACATATTTCTCCGGATCCTTGAGCTTCCCCTTTGCCCATTTTCCCTTGCGGACATCTTCCATGATAAAAAACGCCGTCCGCTGTTCCACGCCCTTGCGGACGAGATAGTTCATGATATCGTCTCTGGTGCAGATGGTCTCGCTCAATTTTGCGACGCCTGCGTCGATCAAATCCTTTGCATTGCCAACCCACACGTCCGTGCCGTGAGACAGACCGGAAATCCGAACGAGTTCCGACATCGTGGTAGGGCGTGTATCCTTCAGCATCCCGCGCACAAACGCAGTTCCAAACTCGGGAATGCCAAGCGTACCCACGTCAATCCCCATCAGCTGGTCCGGCGTCAGACCCAGAGCTTCCGTGCCGCTGAACAGAGAAAGCGTATCTTTGTCGTTTAGAGGAATATCCATCGGATCAAAACCGAGACAATCCTTCAAAAGCTTGATAAACGTCGGATTATCATGTCCCAGTATATCGAGTTTTATCAATATATCGTGCATCGAGTTAAAATCAAAATGCGTTGTAATCGTTTCCTCGTGAATTTTATCCGCAGGTTTTTGTATCGGCGTAAACTCATATACCTCTCTGTCCTTGGGGACGATGACCATGCCTCCCGGGTGCTGGCCTGTCGTCCGTTTTACGCCGCTGCACCCTTTTGCAAGCCGTACCACTTCCCCTCTGTCCGCATTAATGCCTCTTTTTTCCAAATATTTTCTGACAAAACCAACGGCCGTTTTGTCCTGTATGGCAGAAATCGTACCGGCGCGGAATACATTCTCCTTGCCGAAGATCTGCTCCACCAGTCTGTGGGCAGAGGGCTGGTTTTCGCCGGAAAAGTTCAAGTCAATATCGGGCACCTTGTCCGCATCAATGCCAAGGAATACCTCAAAAGGAATGTCATACCCGTCGGATATCATGTCAGCGCCGCATTGCGGGCATTTGGCCGGAGGCATATCCACACCGCAGCCATACTGCTCCACATCAATATTAAAATCCGAATGAAGACATTTGGGACATCTGTAATGCGGCGGCAGCGGGTTGACCTCAGTAATATCCAGTGCGTAAGCCGCCAGAGATGATCCGACCGATCCCCTCGAACCCACGGTATAGCCATCCTCGGCTGATTTTTTAACCAGCTTCATGGCGATCCAATACAAGACGGAAAAGCCGTTCCTGACAATAGAGCCAAGTTCTCTGTCCAGCCTTTTTTCGATTCTCTCCGGCAGAGGATCGCCATAGAGCTCCTTCATGCGCGAATAGCCGATCTCCATAATTTCCTCTTCCGCGCCGTCCACCTTCGGCATGGCCGTCTGATCGGGAAAAAGCGTAATTTCCTCAGTCATATCGCAAATCCTGTTGGGATTTTCTATTACAACTTCCCGCGCCGTCTCTTCGCCCAAATAGGAAAACTCCTCCAGCATCCTGTCCGTTGTTTTGAACGACAGGTCTGAATAACTGTCCACATCGCTGAATCCGATTGACTCCATAATAATCGCCCGGTTCAGCCCCTGCTCCTCGTCAAGATAATGGGAATCTGTCGTGGCCACCGTGGGCTTGCCCAGTTTTTTTCCGAGCCGGTATATTTTTTTATTGATCTCATCCAGATCGCTTTTTGAACTTACGACGCCCTTTTCCACCATAAACATATTGTTGCAGTGCGGCTGAATCTCCAAATAATCGTAAAAACCGGCTATTCGTTCGATTTCCGCCTCGCCCGCCTCCTGCACGATGGCGGAATAAAGCTCGCCCTGCTCGCATGCCGAACCGAGAATCAGCCCCTCTCTTAAGTCAATCAGCCGGCTTTTGGGAATAAGCGGCCGTCTGTGAAAATATTTCAGATGCCCCAGAGAAACCAGTTCATAAAGATTTCGCAGCCCCTTTTGGTTTTTGCACAGGATGATCGCATGGTGAGAACGGAAATACCGCATTTTATCGTGAATATCCGCCGCTTTTTCCGCCTCCGCTACGGTATGGATACCTCTCTCTTTCAGCTCTCCAAACATTTTTTCCAGAATCTGCGCCGTGCAGGTCGCGTCGTTTACAGCTCTGTGGTGCATAAGCGGTATACGGTAATGATCCGCAATTTTATTCAGCTTGTATGTTTTCATATCCGGCAGGGCAATCGCCGCCACGCCTATGGAATCAATCACGTCGTTAGGAAAAGATATGCCGTGTTTGTTCCCGCAGACAAATCCCGCGTCAAAGGGCGCATTATGGGCGACGAGACAGGCGTCTCCGGCAAACTTGCGGAACGCCTCCAGCGCCTCCTTTTCCTTCGGCGCGCCGGATACCATTTCACTGGTGATATTGGTAAGAGATACAATGTGATCCGGTATCCGCATCTCCGGATCTACAAAGGTGCTGAACGTATCGACAATCTTTCCTTTTATCATACGTACAGCGCCGATCTCTATGATTTTGCACGTTCTTTTATAAAGCCCTGTCGTCTCTATGTCAAAAACGACAAACTCATCATCAAAGCCGTAGTCCTGCCTGCATTCGAATATGTTTTTATCATCCGGCACAAGATAGGCTTCCATGCCGTAAATAATTTTTACACCGCAGCTCTTCCCCGCATTTGCCGCTTCAGGAAACGCCTGCACCACGCCGTGATCCGTAATGGCAACAGCCCTGTGCCCCCAGTATTTTGCGCGTTTCACAATATCCGAAGCGGAAGACAGCCCGTCCTGCGCACTCATATTCGTATGAATATGCAGCTCAATGCGCTTCTCCTCGCTCTTATCCTCGCGGATTTTCGGCGGCTCGCAGCTTTCCACGGCATATACGTTAAACAGGTCATCATCCCTGAATTTATCGTATTTCAGTTCCCCGTATACCTTGACCCATTTGTCCTCGCTTACTTTTCCCTGCTCCGCCGACAGATCGCCCACAGCAAATATTTTGCAATGAGCAACCGCCTTGCCGTCATAGACAGTAAATTCAAACACGGTAAACCGCCCGTCCTTGATGGATTTTACCTCAGACTCAATGATCTGTCCCATAATGGCGGCCTTGGTGTTCGCCTTCAAATCCGATATAAATGTTATATTGCCCGCAACTTTTTCCTCAAATGGATTTTTCGATTCCCCTCTGCGCCTCGTCGCATTCGCGGCGCGGATTCTGGGAGACTGCTGAGGTTTTTCCTCTGCAGTGGCAGTGATGGAAGTAAGATTAGGCTCTGCCTGTGTGTCGGTTTTTTGCAAGTGCATTTCAAAAAGCTCATTTTCCCTGCTTCCCTGCTCAAGCGTCTCTGCCAAAGCGCACCCGTCCGAAACGGCACAGCTTATATTCCTCACCGTCAGTTCAATGCCAAATGCTTCTTTAAAATAATTTCCGATGGCATCGGAAAGAGAAAGCCTCGCAAACAGTTCTGTAGCAGCTTCGCTGGAAAACGCAATATCAATACGCCTTCCGTCTCGTCCAACCGTCATCGACGGGACAAACGCCACCATGCACGGGCTGCTTCTCAGCACAATATCGCATACCAGCTTCGAAAAAAGCTCATCGTCCTTTTCCAGCTTGTCCCACGGCTGGCGAATTACAACATCCAAAGGGTCGTATTGACGATAGAGCGTGCGAGCCATTTTTGTAATGGTCAAAAAATTACCCTGAGATACAATCCTCTCCGAGTCAAACAGAGCGATATATTTCGCTCTTGATCTGCTGTATGCAATTTTTGAAAAAGAGAGAAAAGAATATTTTTTCAGGATCGGCTCGGCCAGCCCGCTCCCGTTCTTTTTCCCCGTCATTCTTTCTTCCACGTATTAAAGCTCCCTCAGAAGTTTTTCAAACTCCTCCAATAACACATTTTCTTTATATTTTCTGTAAGGCTTTCCCTTTATAAAAATCAGTCCCTCTCCATTGCCTCCCGCAATGCCGATATCTGCGTCTTTGGCCTCTCCCGGACCGTTTACCGCGCATCCCATCACTGCAATTTTCAAAGGCTTGTCTACTTTTTTGGCAATCATGCTTACCTCTGTCGCCAGCTTTTCCAGATTGATGCGCGTCCGCCCGCACGTAGGGCAGGAGATCACCTCCGCTCCAAAGCTGCGTACACCGCAGAAACGCAGAATGTCCTTTGCCACGCTGATCTCCTCTGCCGGATCTCCCGTGATGGATACCCGGATCGTATCTGCGAGCCCGTCGAGAACAAGCGCCCCTATGCCGATGGACGATTTAATGACAGACGAGGAATACACACCGGCCTCTGTAATGCCAACATGAAGAGGATAATCGCAAATGGCCGCCATTTTTCGATAAGCTTCCACCGTCGCCGCTGCTGACGAGCCTTTCAGCGAGATTACAATATCATAAAATCCCAGCTTTTCCAAGATTCTGACATTGGAAAGCGCGCTTTCCACCAAGGCATCGGCAAGCGGTAGTTTTCCGTAATCCTCTGCCAGCGATCCGGAATTGGCGCCTACCCGTATCGGTATATGGTGCGCCTTTGCCGCATCCACTACCGAGCGGATTCTGTTCTCGTCTCCGATATTTCCCGGATTAATCCGAACCTTATCCGCGCCGTTCTCCATCGCACAGATGGCGATTCTATAGTCAAAATGGACGTCTGCGACCAACGGCATATGGATTGTATCCTTAATGCTGCGCACAGCAGCGGCGCTGTTCCTATCATAAGCGGCAACGCGAATGATCTCACATCCGGCGCGCTCCAGCCTGCCGCACTGCTCTATCACGCTTTCCACATCGGCTGTATCCACGCTGCACATGGACTGTATTGCTATAGGACTGCCGCCGCCTATCGGGATATCCCCGATCATCACTTTTCTTCTGTTCAATTACTTAACCTCCGCTGATCAGCCTGACAATATCATTATAGGTGACAAATATCATCAGCCCAAACAGGATGATCAGCCCCGCAAAATTGATATAACCCTCTTTATCTCTGGGCAAAGGTTTTTTGCGCACAGCCTCTACACCCAGCAGCACCACCCTGCCTCCGTCCAGCGCCGGAAAGGGCAGCAGATTCATAATGCCAAGGCTGATGGATATAAGCGCGGCGATGCGCATAAATATCTCCGGTCCTGTTCTCACCGCATTTCCCACAAGCGTACTGATTCCTATGGGGCCTGCCATATCGGCAGCGCCTTTGCCTGCAAAAATGATCCTTCCAAGGGACACAAACGTCTGCTCAATGATCAGATACATCCATTTGAAGCTCAGACCGATCGCCTCAAAAAAACCAAACTGACGGCGTTCGTTGACAATGGATATCCCCATATATTTGTATCCGTCCGCTTTTTCGCTTAGAGCGACGGTTTTCCGAATGGTCGATCCGTCTCTCTCCACTCCGATATCGACAAAATCATCTCCCGCCAACAGCACGCTGGAGGAAAATTCCATGGAAAAGTCAATTCTCTTCCCGTTCACTTCAACGATCCGGTCGCCCGGCATCAATCCTGCCGCCTCCGCGTTCGAACCGCTGTCCACCTTATACACCACTGGTGTTGCGTCTCCAAAGATAGTCAGCACACCTATTGTCAGCACCAGCGCCACCAGTATATTGGCCAAAGGCCCCGCCAGCAGCGTCACAAGCCGCTGCCATTTCGGCCTGTTGTTAAAAGCAGCCGGATCGTCCGGTATATCCTCGTCTTCTCCCAAAAAAGAAACAAAGCCGCCGAGGGGCAGCGCCCTTAATGAATATCTGATGCCGTTTTTTATTTTCGATATAACCTTCGGCCCAAATCCGGCAGAGAATTCCAAAACCTTAATGCCGCATTTCCTTCCCACCAAAAAATGGCCGAATTCATGGGCAACGACGAGAACTGTCAGCACGAGCAGGCCCAGTATAACATTCAGAATAATGTTGAATATATCGGTCAAGTATTTCACCTCCAAATCATACGCGGCGCAAAGCCGGCTATCATTATTGTATTCCTCCGATGGCGGTACAATACTCTCTCACCGTTTTATCAATCTCAAATACCTCGTCCAGCGTTCCCACGGGCCCGCTTCCGAACTTGTCCATGGCGCTGCTGACCATATCGAAAATCCCCCCCATTGGGAATTCTCGGTTCAGAAACTTCTGTACAGCTACTTCGTTTGCTGCATTCAGCACGATCGGCATGATTCCCTCATTGTTAATTGCCTCATATGCCAACCCAAGGCAGGGAAAGCGTTTGATTGCGGGAGCTTCAAAATGCAGCGCGCCCACCTCAAAAAGATTCAGCCTTCCCACCGCATTGACCGGAATTTCAGGAGACAGCAGTGCGCCCGCAATCGGCAGACGCATATCAGCAACCGCCATATGCGCCATGATGGAATGATCCGTAAACTCCGCCATGGAGTGGACAATGCTTTCGGGATGGACAACTACTCTGATACGGGATGGATCAATATCGAACAGCCATCTCGTCTCCATGATTTCCAGTCCCTTGTTAATCATGGTAGCGCAGTCTACAGATATTTTCTTGCCCATAGCCCAATTCGGATGGGCCAGTGCCATTTCCGGCGTCGCATTGCGGATGACCTCCTCCGATGCCGTCCGGAACGGCCCTCCGGATGCCGTCAGCAGTACCGACCTGATTTCCGCCCTCTTTCTTCGGGAAATGCACTCCGAAATGGCAAACGTCTCGCTGTCAACCGGCAGAACCTGCGAACCACGACGATCCATAATATCCCGAATCAGCCTGCCGCCGCATACAAGAGATTCCTTATTGGCAAGAGCGACCGGTATGTCGTTTTTCAGACAAAACTCAAAGGGGCGAAGGGCTGCCATTCCGACAATAGCCAAAACGACAATATCCGCTCCCTCACATGCTTCAAGAAGCGCCTCTTCTCCACAGCCTGTTTTCGTTCCTCCGAAGATATCCTGCTGCACCCTGTCCAACCCGCTGACGGCAGCAAAACGCGGAGAAAACTCTCGGGCCTGCTTTTCCAGCAATTCCGCATTAGTATGGCAGCTTATGGCGCTTAGCTCCAGCATGCTGCTGTATTTTCTTATTACGTCCAGCGAGCTTTTCCCAATCGAGCCCGTCGATCCGAGTACCGCTACTTTTTTTCTGCTCATCTTTTCACCCGCAAATCAGATTATTGTAAGATAGCAGCCATATACGAGCGGCATAATAAAAAGTACGCTGTCTATCCTGTCCAGAATCCCTCCGTGTCCCGGGAGAACCTTCCCGAAATCCTTGATCCCGCAGCGTCGCTTGATGATCGACGCCGTCAAATCGCCAAACTGTGAAAATACAGAGAGCACAGCACCCGCCAAAAGCAATTCCCATTTTACAAAAGAAAAGCTGTAAAATATGACGCTGATGAGAAACATCCCGAACACGCCGCCGAACACACCGCCTATAGCGCCCGCAATTGTTTTATTGGGGCTGATTTCCGGACATAGCTTCTTTCTTCCTAAAAACTTCCCGACAAAATATGCAAAAGAATCGGTGCAGATTGATACGCCAAACGATACCGATACGAGAAAGCTTGACATCAGCGGGTCCTCTACCATCAGTATTGCGTAGAGGGAGACAAACAGCAGCTGAGGGTAGCACATCCCGAATATGCTCGGAACGATCGCCTCCGTAGTATATTCTTTAAATAGGATTGCAATGACACAAATCAGTATCATGCCGCCCGTAAATACAGCCATAATCCCGGAATATCTGTAAAAATAAAAGATCACCGGAATAATAAAAGCATAGATCAAAAGTAAAATTCCCGTCACTTTATAGCCGCCCTTTTGCAGAGCTGAAATCATTTCGTACTGCGCCAGAATACCAACCAGCACTGCCGCTGTCTTAATATACCATCCATTCAGAAGCAAAAGAGCGACAAGCGCTGCCAGCGCTATGACGCCTACAACTATCCGTTTTAACAAACCGTTCCTCCGTACACTTATGATATACCGCCAAACCGTCTGGACCGATGTTCATACTCCAGCAATGCGTTCAAGTAATTCTGATTGGTAAAATCCGGCCACATTGTATCCGTAAACAACAACTCCGCATAGGCAATCTGAAACAAAAGGAAGTTGCTGATACGCTGCTCTCCGCTTGTCCTGATCACCAGATCAGGGTCCGGCAGCCCCGCTGTATACAAATGATCAGACACAGTCTGTTCATCTATTTTTTTCAGCAGACCGCTTTTGTATTTTTTTGCGATTGCCTCCACTGCTTCCGTAATTTCCGTTCTGGAGCCGTAGTTGACAGCGACGCACAGTTTAAGTCCCGTGTTGTTCCGCGTCTTTTCTTCCGTTTCCCCAAGAACAATCCGAACCTCCATCGGCAGATCTGCGATGTCTCCGATCGCCCGGAAGATCACGTTTTCTTCATGCAGCTCGTCCATCTCTTTGCGCAAAAACTCAACCAGCAGCGACATAATCACGCTGACCTCGTCCTTTGGGCGCCTCCAGTTTTCAGTTGAAAACGCAAAAAGCGTCAGAGCCTCAATTCCCGCGTCTGACGACATTCTGATCACGTTTTTGATATTTGTCATTGCAGCTCTGTGCCCAAAGGTTCTCGGCTTCAAACGCTTTTTGGCCCATCGTCCGTTTCCGTCCATTATAATCGCCACATGTCTGGGCAGCGCTTCTTTATCCAGGACGGATAAATCAACTCCGTTTCTGTCAATCAAATGTCAATCTCCGATTTCCGTGCGAAACCTGCAAACTGTCAGCTCCGCCACATTATTTTTAATGGCGCATCTCACGACACGCCAGTCCTCCGCACCAATGATATCCCTCTTTGCCTCATAGCGCACAACCTCATATAAAACCCCGTCACGCTCCAAAACCGATACCGCGTCGCAAAGAGGCAGGCCGTGCAGGGCAAGAGCATAGTCGGTCAAATCTCCATAATCTCCTTTTCCTTATCGGCAAGCAGATCCTCCAGCTTTTTAATATACTTATCCGTAATATCCTGCATTTTCTTTTCAAATACGGTATAATCGTCTTCCGTAATCTCGCTGGCCTTTTTTTCCTTTTTCAGCTGTTCAATCGTATCCCGTCTGACGGCGCGCATGGAAACCTTTCCCTCCTCCGCCTTCTTCTTGGCAACCTTTGCCAGCTCCTGACGGCGCTCCTCAGTGGGTTCGGGGAATACAAGACGTATCACCTTTCCGTCGTTGGACGGTGTGATGCCGATATCAGAAGCCAGTATTGCCTTCTCCACTTCCTTCATCATAGATTGATCCCAAAGAGATAATGTGAGCATACGCGGCTCGGGAGTAGCCACATTTCCGACCTGAGGAATGGGGGTCATCGTACCATAGTAGTCGACCATTACCTTATCGAGTATTTTAGGATTTGCTCTGCCCGCACGTATATTGATAAACTCCCTGTTTATGGCATCGATCGTTTTCTCCATTTTAGCTGCAGCTTTGCCCAGTGCTTCATGTTCATACTCCATAGTGATACCTCCATGTGGTTTTTTACTCATGAACTGAGTCTATTTTACTTGAATATCCGTTTTATTACAATACTTTATTTGCCGATATTTTTAAACGAATTGAAAAGAGAGCGGAAATACACCCGCTCTCTCAGCCGCTATTTAAAACATATCTCTCCGTTTTCACAGTGCATTTCAATATGTCCGTCCTTTTTTACCTTCCCTTTCAGAATCTCCTCCGAAAGCTTATCCTCAACAGTCTGCTGAATCAGCCGCCTTAAAGGACGTGCACCGTATTCACGGTCGTAGCCCTGCTCTGCCAGCTTTTTCACTGCCTGATCCGTATAGGACAGATCAATGTTCTGTTCCATGAGCCTGTCCTTGATTCTGTCAATCATCAAATGCGCAATCTTGACAATATCCTCTTTTTCCAACGGATAAAAGACAATAATTTCATCGATCCTGTTCAAAAATTCCGGTCTGAAGCTGCGCTTCAGCTGCTCCATGACAGTGGATTTCATATCCTTATAGTCCATATTGCCGTCCCCGCCGCCTGCATCAAATCCGATACGCCGTTTAGACGATATGCTGGATGCACCTACATTGGATGTCATGATGACAATGCAGTTTTTAAAACTTACAGTACGGCCTTTCGAGTCAGTAAGCCTTCCGTCCTCAACAATCTGCAGCAATATATTCAGCACGTCAGGATGCGCTTTTTCAATCTCATCAAACAGTACGACAGAATACGGCCGCGTCCTCACCTTATCGGTCAGTTGTCCTCCTTCGTCAAAGCCCACATACCCGGGCGGTGACCCGATCAGCTTTGAAACAGTATGCGCCTCCATAAACTCCGACATATCGAGACGAATCACAGCGTCCTCATCATCGAACATCGCCTCCGCCAACGCCTTGCTAAGCTCCGTCTTTCCTATTCCCGTCGGACCGAGGAAGATAAACGATCCGATGGGCCGTCTGGGATCCTTCAATCCCGCACGCGCACGTCTGATCGCTCTGGATACGGCGCCGACCGCCTCATTTTGACCAATCACCCGCTTATGCAGTGTTTCATCCAGCCGCAGCAGCCGTTCCGATTCATTTTCGGTCAGCCTCGTAACCGGTATATTGGTCCACTGTCCCACAATTTGCGCAATATCCTCTTCCGTGACCGCTGCGGACATATCTGATCTGTTTCGGTGCCAGTTTTTCTTCCGCTCCTCGATACCGGCGTTCAGCTCCCGTTCTTTGTCGCGCAGTTTTGCCGCCTTTTCAAAGTCCTGATGTGCTACGGCGACTTCCTTTTCTTTCTTTACCGTCTCCAGTTCATTTTCAGCCTCCTTCAGCTCAGGCGGTGCCACATACATGGCAATGCGCACTTTTGAGCATGCCTCATCCATCAGGTCAATGGCCTTGTCCGGCAGAAAACGATCCATAATATACCTGTTTGACAGGTCTACAGCTGCCTTCAGCGCGTCGTCCGTAATTTTTACTTTATGATGTGCCTCGTACTTATCGCGCACACCCTTTAAAATTTCCAGCGTCTCCTCACAGGAAGGCTCTCCTACCATAACCGGCTGAAACCTTCTTTCAAGCGCCGCATCTTTTTCGATATACTTGCGATATTCGTCAATAGTCGTTGCACCGATGAGCTGAAGCTCTCCTCTGGCCAGCATCGGCTTCAGCATATTTGCCGCATCCAGGGAACCCTCTGTCGCCCCCGCACCAACAATGGTATGAATCTCGTCGATAAAAAGGATCACGTTTTTTGCCTGCGTCAGCTCCGCCAGCGCCGTTTTAAACCTCTCCTCAAATTCGCCCCTGTATTTTGCACCCGCCAGCATTCCTGCCAGATCAAGAGAGACAATCCTCTTGCCTGTCAGCATTTCAGGGATATTGCCCTCCGTAATTTTCAGCGCCAAGCCCTCGGCAATCGCCGACTTTCCCACGCCCGGCTCTCCCATCAATACCGGATTGTTCTTGGTACGGCGAATCAAAATCTGAATGACACGCTCTATTTCCTGTTCTCTGCCAATGACGGGATCCAATTCTCCGGCGCTTGCCGCTGCGGTGAGGTCCCTGCCAAACTGGTCCAGACCCGGCGTACCTGTCTCCTGTTCCCCCGGTTGGGAGGACTTTTCTGAAATTCCCAAAATCATTTTCTCTATTTCGGAAAAATCAGCGCCCATTTCCCGCATCAGCCTGTTACCCAGACAATCCTGCTCCCTCATGACAGCATATAGCATATGCTCGACAGAGACATAGTTTGTACCAAGCTGGCGGGAGATTGCCTGTGAAAGCTCAAGGATCATCTTGACCCTCGGGGTATAGCCGAAATATCCATTAAAAACATAGTCTCCCTGACCCACGACTTTCAGCACCGCTTCCTTCAGCGTCTCCGCATCAATTCCGTATTTGGCAAGCATATCCGCAGCTCTGCCTCCCTCAGCGGCTATCCCGATCAATACATGCTCTGTTCCGACATAATTATGTCCAAAGCTCTTTGCGTATTCGGCCGCAAAGCCAAGGGCTTTTTTTGCCCCTTCCGTAAACCTTGCAAAATAATCCATATTTGTTCCTCCGACTATCTCGTTATTCCGTCCTGTTTCAAATCTTTTATCCTGTCTCGGAGCGTCGCCGCATACTCGTAGTTTTCCTCTTCTACAGCTTCTTTTAGCATTCCCTCCAAAGCATCCAGATCATACGTCGTAACGGAAGTGTCTGTGGAGGATTCTATCACAGGTATTTTCACCGTTTTATCATAAAAATCCTCCGCCGCCTTTGCCATATCCGGCGTCGTACTGCCTGTCTCGTTTCCTCCCAAAAGGGCGCTCAATGCACACAGATCGTTTAAGAGCCTTGTGCTCACGTCGCCGATCAAGTCTTCACGCGCGCAACTTTCGCACAGGTTCATCACCGTCTTCTTTCCGCCGATAATTTGTATACAACGAATGACCGCTTCATTTTTTCCGCATTTTTCGCATTTCATTTTACTGTTCCTCCCTGCCGTTCAGCAATGCAATGAGCATCTCTTTCATCACGTTCGCCCTGACGGCATCCTTCATCGCAGGTACGCCTATTGCCTTGTCGGATACCGCAGCCTTCATAATATTATATTCACATTTTCCGATCGTTCCCGTCTTTTCCAGGCCGCATAAAACAGAAAAAGCGTCTTTTTCACCAATAGCCCCTTCTGACAGTTTGCCGATAAGTTCCATAAGTCTCTGGCAGCCGTCCACTTTAACCTTAAGAACCTTTATGTACCCGCCGCCGCCTCTGCGGCTCTCCGTCACATATCCTCTTTCCGGCGAAAACCTCGTCGCCAGCACATAAGTAATCTGAGACGGCGCACATCTGAAATAGTCTGCCATATCATTTCGCCTAAGCTCAACAGAATCACCAAATTCGTCCAGCATATCGTTGATAAACTGTTCAATGCTGTCGCTCAGCGCCGCCATAACACATACCTCCGTCTAAACTTTGACTTTCTTTGACTTTAGTATATCATAATCACTATACTTGTCAATAGATAAAAAATGACATTTATATATCCTTATTCCGCCAAAGGCACAACTATCTTTTTT